>JABMNS010000251.1 GCA_013204445.1 Sphingomonadales bacterium | reverse complement strand
TTTGATGCGGGTTTTCACCATAGCGCAGCTCGACCGGGCGGCTCATCGTGATCGGCATCGTGTCGGGGAACATCTTGCCCTGATCGGCGAAGCCGAACCACTGGGCGATCATGCTGTCATAGCTAGCGGTCGCGGCGAAGGCTTTCGCCGCCATATTCTTGCGGAAAGCTAAAGATGTGCCGCCGTCGCTCTGCTGCAGTTCGGTCAGCAAGGCATCATAGTCCGACGGATCGGTGACGATGGTCACAAAATCATGGTTCTTGGCGGCGCTGCGAACCATGGAGGGTCCGCCGATATCGATATTCTCAATAATCTCACCGCGTTCCGCGCCCTTGGCGACGGTCTGCGCGAACGGATAGAGGTTTACAATCACCAGATCGATCCCGGCGATATCATGTTCTGCCATCGACGCGACATGGCCGGCATCATCGCGCCGGGCGAGCAGGCCGCCGTGTACTTTAGGGTGCAGGGTCTTGACCCGGCCATCCATCATTTCGGGGAAACCGGTGACATCGGATATGTCGGCAACTTCAAGCCCGGCTTCGCGCAGGGCCTTGGCCGTGCCACCAGTCGAGATCAGTGCCACGCCCATCGCCACCAGCTGCTTACCGAGATCAGCCAGTCCGCTCTTGTCCGAAACCGACAAAAGCGCGCATTTGATTTTGATATTCTCTGTCATTATTACCCCATATGTTTGAGCAGCCAGCCGGTTGCTCCGCCGCCGCTGCCCACTGTTCCGGACATCACCATTTGTTTGACCTCATGGACTATGCCCATACCGTCGACCCAGACGCTTTCTTCCAGTTGAATGTCTCCGCTGGTTGAGCGGAATTGCCACAAATTGCCGTCTGTCAGGCGCAGAATCACGCCCTTGCCTTCTGAGATCAGGTCACTTTCTATATCCGGTCCAAGATGAAAGCGCAGCGCATATTCGATATCATCCTTGCGGTGCCGGCGCGTCCTGCCATCGGGAATCAGCATATCCTCGCCGCGCAGCTCCAGCCCGTCCGAGCGCAGCAGCAGCAGACGTTTGTGTACCAGACCAAAGCGACGGACATAGCCGTCGTGGCTGGCCTCGAGCCGAGTCGCATTTTCGACGTCGCGGCGGAACAGTTCGACTTCGCTGACTCCGCGTCCGAGCTTGCCGTCGGGCAATATCGAGGTGCTATTGCTATCGGCGATGCAGAGGGTGCTATGGGCAGCGGTGGTCCGCAGGCCGCGCGCGAGCGCTGCCGGGATGGTCGCGCCGACCAGCCCTGCCCCGCCGCAATTGCTGATGATCCGGCAATCGCCGTTGGAAAATTCAAAAGCCAATGTGGAGGCGCAACCGGCTATTGCCATGCGCGCGATCGGCGGAGGAGCGGCGTCGAGAACGAGCACGGAACGCGCGGAAGAAACCCGCTGATAACCCCATTCATGCGCTTGCCGGAGCGGTCTCGCCCGGACTCCGCTAGCCTCTACCACTTGCGCCACTTGTTCGGCCGATGTCGCACCGCTGCCCTGCCAATTGCCCATCGTCCCGTCAAAATGAGTCAGTGCAGTGAGCGGCGGTACCGCCTTGTTGAGCGCTGCTTCAAGAAACCGCGGCGGATCTTCTTTGCGCGCCAGATAGACCTGTTTCAGCATCGACAGCAGGATCACCGCATCCATCTGGTTGAGCGGCGAGCGCGAGACCGACCCGCCGTCGGCAAAGAAAAATTCGCCCATTGCCTTTTCCAGGCCAGCTTCGCCCACAATCTGGCGCACGCGGCCTTCGGGCAGCAGCAAGGAAGCAGCGACAACGCCGCTCCACGCAACCAGCCGGCCGAGGCTGCTATTCGCCTTGTCTGCCGAGCGGTCGAGGTGGCGGGCGGTCCGGGCAATATTGTTGAGCAGTTTTGAACGGTAGATCAGATCGCGCGAGGACAGGATCAGCGGCGCATGGCTGGCCCAGATCAGCAATCGCCAGCCGCAATTGTCAGGCCGCCAGGCCGGCTGACGAATCACCCCGCCATTGGCATCGAGCCATTGGTTGATCAGCTTTTCCGCGACTGGCACGGCCTGATCGCGTGACGCTGCCGTATCGAGATCGCGAAGCCACTGAAAACGATGGACATAATCTTCAAATTGCGGTGGCAATTTGAGTTCGGCAAAGTCGATATTCTCGTGCTTTTTCTTGAGACCGCGGAACAGGAAATAGCCGGCGCGCACCGCCATGCCCTGAACCCGGTCACCCTCAACCGGATCAACTGGCACAGCCAGCAGCCGCAAGGGCAATTTGCCCGACAGACGGAGCCGGTGCAGCGGCATTCGCCAGGTCATCCGGTAATAGAGCATCGTCGCCTGGTGGGCGAGCGACTGGCCGCGGTCGCGGTCGTGGTGCAGAGTCAGGCTGCGGCCTTCGCCTGCGCTATCATTTTCGTCATATGTGTCTGGCTCGCCAGCGCCGCCATCGCCCAGATCCAGCCGGTCAGATGTGCCGGTGGTCATTCACCCCTCAGGCCGCTGATATTGGCGGCGTAATGATCTGGACCGCCCCGAAAGGTTGCGGTGCCGGCAACTAGTGTATCAGCGCCAGCAGCAATCGCTTTCGGCGCGGTTTTGAGATCAATACCGCCGTCCACTTCCAGCCGGATATCCTTGCCCGTGGCGGTAATCCGCGCCCGGATCGCTTCGATCTTGCGCAGTTGGCTGTCGATGAAACTCTGCCCGCCAAAACCCGGGTTGACGCTCATTACGAGAATGAGATCCAGATCCTCGATCAGATAGTCGAGTATATCCAGCGGCGTCGCCGGATTGAGGACCAGCCCGGCCTGCTTCCCGAGCGAATGGATGGTCTGCACCGTGCGGTGTGGATGCGGGCCTGCTTCCGGGTGGAAGGAGATGATGTCGGCACCGGCCTCGGCGAAAGCTTCCAGGAACTGATCGACCGGAGAAATCATCAGATGGACGTCAAATGGTTTGGCGCTGTGAGGCCGCAGCGCTTTTACGACCGCTGGCCCGATGGTGATATTGGGGACGAAATGACCATCCATCACATCGACATGAATCCAGTCACAGCCGGCCTTGTCAATGGCCTGCACCTCTTCACCCAATCGGGCAAAATCGGCAGAAAGGATAGATGGAGCGATACGGATGCTGTCGGACATGGCACTTCCTTAAACTGTTTCCGGCCCTAGAATTTTTGGCCGGAGCAAGCAAGGCGCTATTCAGGCCTTACCACAGTCCCTTGTGGACAGATTGGGGACAGGTTCACAATATGTAGAAAATCAGCTTTTCCGGACCAGACGCGCGATGAAAAATCCGTCGACATGACCCTGCTTCGCCAGCGTGATCGGCAGAGTGCGGACGCAGCCATTGTCGGTTGGCAATATGTCTTCCGGCAACTCGTCAGCGGTGACCGGATCGATTGTGAATTGGTCATGGCGCTCGAGAAAGGCTTCGATCTGCTCCTCGCCTTCCTCAGGCTCGAGCGAGCAGACGGCATAAACAAGTGTTCCGCCGGGCTTCACCCAGGGCGCGGTGCGGTCGAGCAAGGCGCGCTGCCCTTCGACGCGGTCAGCAATCTGGTTTTCACCGATACAGTGCAAGACATCGGGATGCCGCCGGAAAATACCGGTGGCGCTGCACGGCGCGTCGAGCAGAACTGCATCAGCGGGTTCCGCCGGTTCCCACTGCATCAGATCGGCGATCACTTCTTCGGCCTGCAAATTGGTGCGTTTGAGATTATCGTGAAATCGCTCCATTCTTTTGGCGTTATTATCAACCGAAACCACTTTCCAACCGGCGCTGGCCAGCTGCATCGTCTTGCCGCCGGGCGCTGCACAGAGATCGAATAGAATCCGGCCATTGCCTTCGCCGAAAAGCCGAGCGGGAATCGAAGCGGCCAGATCCTGAACCCAGAATTGACCGTCATCAAATCCGGCAAGATCGGTGACTGAAAGCGATGGAAGTATCCTGAAATGTTTCGGCGCAAGCTTGGCCCCTTCCAACGGACCGACATCATCGGACTTGAAGCTGAGGTCGAGCGGCGCCGGCTTGGCCCACGCGCGGGTCGCCGCATTGGCAACATCTTCGCCCCAATTGTTGGTCCAGCGGTCGAGCGTTTCACCAGGAATTTCGGGATATTCCGGTAGTTTCAATGCACCCGATTCGACCCCGCGCATGACGGTTGAGAACACGCCGTGCACCAACCGGCGCGGTCCACCATGGACCAGCGGCAACGCAGTGGAAATCGCGGCATGTTGCGGGGTGTCCAATATCAGCACCTGCGCCAGGGCTATGCGCAGCGCCATCCGCGCCTTGGCATCATCGGCAAGCCGGTTGCGAGTCGCGCTGTCGATCATCGCATCGAGCGCGCTCATCCAGCGCAAGACATTGGCGGCAATATTATGGGCCAGCGACTTGTCCGACGGATTGGACAATTTTCCGGTTGCCGCAGACATAGCCTGATCGAGCGTCTCGCCGCGCCGACAAACGGCGTCAAGCAAGCGAATGGCCGACTGGCGCGCAGCGAGGCCGGGAATTTTATTATTGGGTTCGTTCATCGATGACCCTTTAGCGGCAGAATGAGATCATGCGAAGCGGTTTAGTGGTTTTGCCTGCAATCTATCCAACAGCACTCGCCCTATCCGGCCCCGGAACCTGGGATGTAAGGCTATCGCGTCGGGTCGAGCGCGCTGGGTTTGCGCAGGCGGCCC
>JABMNS010000250.1 GCA_013204445.1 Sphingomonadales bacterium | reverse complement strand
TTCTACGATCACATGACAGGTCGAGCAGGCCATTTGCCCTTCGCATGTACCCTCAAGCGGCTGGTCGTGAATTTGCGCAACGGTAAGCAGATTGTCGCCTTCGGATGCCTGAACGGAAAGCGTGTTTTCGTCGTCGGAGCTCACAAAATGGACCGTGATCTTCTTCATGATAGATATTTCTCCGCTGCTTGATTAATCAGGTGCGCTGCCTGCTCTACCTCTTCGATGCTGGTATAGCGTCCGAACCCCAGACGAATGGATGATTTAATTTGCGTAGGCTGCAATCCCAGTGCGGCCAAAACATGACTAGGCCGTCCCGAGCCGCTGGCGCAGGCCGAACCGGCGGAAAAGGCAACGCCGCGCACATCGGACATCAGACGGCCGACATCGAGTCCATCGCGGCGAATATTCAGATTGCCGGGATAGCGCTGATCGAGTGATCCGTTCACCGTCCAGTCTCCAAACAAACTGCGCGCTTTGTCGGCGAGGCTCGCGATATGGACCCTATCTTCTTCCCGACGCTCGGCACAAAGTTTTGCCGCCACACCCAATCCCGCACATAAAGCGGGTGAGAGCGTCCCCGACCGGCCCCCCTGTTCCTGTCCGCCACCGTGGATCAGCGGTGGCACTTCAATATCGTCCCGAACCCAAAGAGCACCAATGCCCTTGGGTCCGTAAATTTTGTGTCCGGACAGCGCGATCAGATCGGCCTGTTGCGGCATATCGATCCGGCCAAATCCCTGCACCGCATCGCAAAGCATCAGCGCGCCAGCCCGATGCGCCATTTCGGCGATTTGTTCCACCGGCTGGATTACACCAATCTCATTATTAACCAGCATCGCGCCAACCAGCGCAGTTTTCGACCCAAAACATGCTTCCAGATGTTCCAGAACAACCAGCCCCTGCGGATCGACGGGAATCCGGCTGGTTTCAAAACCCAGCGTTCCATAATAGAGCGCCGTGTCGCGCACCGCTGCATGCTCGGTATCGAGAATGGCGATCTGATCGCGCCCTTGGCTGACCATATTGCGGACCACGCCCATTGCGAGATTGATCGCTTCGGTCGCACTAGAGGTAAAAATCACTCGCCCATTTCGGGGCAGCAGCGAAGCAACCTGCTCGCGCGCAACTGCCACAGCCGCCGCGGCCTGACGGCCCATCACATGGGAACTATGCGGATTGCCGAAATTGTCTTTCAGCAAAGGCAGCATCGCATCCAAAGCCTCGGGTGCCAGAGGCGTGGTCGCCTGATTGTCAAGATAGATGGTGGTCATCGATTCAGCTCAGCTTCGCCGGGATTCCGAAAATATCGACTTCCACTTGTCGATGAAGGCGTAAATATGCGCTTGGCTTGTGTCGCGCCCGATACTGACCCGGGTCACTTCCCGTGCGACTTGTGGGTCAGCACCCATCGCTTCGAGCACATGACTGGTCTTCAGCGTACCGGAAGAACAGGCGCTGCCGGCAGAAACCGAAAATCCGGCCATATCAAATTTGATCAACTGCGTATTGGCGGCAACACCAGGCATATGATAGCTGGCAATCGTGGCTATGCGGGGAGCCTTCTCGGCAATGACCGAGCCGCCTTCTTTCCTGATCGCATCATCCAGATGCTGGCGGAATTCCGCCGAGCGTCCTACCCAGTTGACAGGCGCTTCCAGCGCGGCGGTCATTGCCATGATATAGGGCAGATTCTGGGTACCGGACCGATAGCCCTGCTCTTGCCCGCCATCGGCTTGCATCAGCCGGAGATCCTTGACCAGCAGCGCGCCAACACCAGGCGGTCCGCCAAATTTATGCCCGGCAACAATGATCAGATCGGCATCCGGCAATGGCATTTTTCCAATAGATTGCGAGCAATCGGCCATAAGATAGCTGCCCTGGTCGCGGGTGACTTTCGCAAGCGCATCCAGATCCTGGATCACACCGGTTTCGTTATTGACCGATTGAATCGCTACCAGAGCCGGCCCATCGGTAGCCCTCAGCAAATGGTTCAGGTTCATCGGAACGACCAATCCGTTCATGTCGACTGGAATCGATTTGGCGTTCTTGGCGAATCTCAGCACCACGTCATGCTCGACAGGCGAAACATATTGGGTGGCGGGCTTGGACTTGGCCAACGCAATCTGGATCGCTTCGCTCGCCCCACTGGTAAAAATCACGTCGCCCTTCCAGTTCAGCACGTCCTTGAATCGCCGCCGGGTATTTTCCAGCATCGATTGCGCGGCGCGACCATCGCCATGCGGCGAAGACGGATTGGCCCATTGCTCAAAACCCTCCATACAGGCTTTTTTGGCCGCATCGAGCATTGGTGCGGTGGCAGCATAGTCGAGATAGATGCGTTTTGTGTCGGTCACGATAGGGGCAAAACTCTCTGTGTTGCGGGATTGAGTTGCGGATTTGTCTACTCTCCCTATATAGGCGCTGCATCCAGCGCAAAAGCTATTCTAATTTCTTGCGATCTGGAAAATATAATCTTTCTCGAAGAATTGAAAATCCATGCCAGATGTAATTTTTACAGGACCCGAAGGCCGCCTCGAAGGCCGCTTTAGCCCAGGCCCCCGCGACCGCGCACCGGTTGCAATGGTTCTCCATCCCCATCCGCAAGCGGGTGGCACGATGAATGACCGGATCACCCAGGCGATATACAAGACCTTCGTCAAACGCGGCTTCGCTACTCTGCGATTCAATTTTCGAGGTGTTGGCCGTTCACAGGGCGTTTTCGACAATGGCATCGGGGAATTGTCCGATGCTGCGGCTGCGCTGGATTGGGTACAAAGCTTCCATCCCGAGGCCCAGACCACCTGGATCGCTGGCTATAGCTTCGGGGCCTGGATAGGCATGCAACTGTTGATGCGCCGTCCGGAAATCCGTGGTTTCATCTCCGTATCGCCGCCGGCCAACATGTATGATTTCAACTTCTTGGCACCCTGCCCGTCCTCGGGTATTATTGTTCAGGGCGTCAATGATGAAGTCGTAACCCCCAGTGCGGTCCAGAAACTGGTCGACAAGCTGCGGACCCAAAAGCACATCACTATTCACCATGACGAGATTCCCCGCGCCAATCATTTTTATGAAAATGAAATGGAATTGCTGATGGGGTCGATCGACAATTATCTAAACATGCGGCTCACGCCGGATTCACCAATTAAATAGGCTCAGCCGCTAGACTGCGGGGATAAAGGCTGATTGCTATCCGGGGTTGGAATCGTCCAAATTCCGACGTTTGCGAACATGACGGCAGCTGCAACCAGCATCAGCCAGCCCTGCTTTCTGTTGATGCCCCTCCGCAGCATATAAATCCCGCCAGCCAGCAACGCGGCTCCTGCCAACATAAGCACCGATAAGATCAAGTTCGTCATAAAGTGACCGTTATCGGTGCAACCGCAGGCTGACAATCAAATGTTTCAATGATTTTTCGGATATATTGCGCTGTCGGCGCCAACCTCGCTTTCCGTTCCCCGCAAGCGTTCCTGAACCAGATTGCGAACGTCTCCATTTTTTGGTAGAACAGACAAAGAACAAAGTGGCAGGGCAAACCAGAAACAGGACAAGCTTCGTGAATCCCGAAACCCCTCTCCTCATCATCGCACCCATGGCGGACGCTTTTGATCTCGCACAATTGCCATGGTGTGAAGCGGGTAGAGATAAAATATCCGGCAACCGCACCAAGTTCAAAAATCTGGAGATGGGCGAAGACATTTTCGACGCTATGCCCTTCCTTCCTTCCTTCCTTCTCGCCTGACCGCGCGCAGGACCATAAACTGTT
>JABMNS010000249.1 GCA_013204445.1 Sphingomonadales bacterium | reverse complement strand
TTTTCTTGCTGAACCATTTCGTCCCCCGCCTTTACGCGCCCTTCTTCCAACACTCGAAAATAGCTGCCGCATTTTCCGGTCCTGACCACGGTTTTCACAACGTCGGACTTGCCAAAACGATGATTGAGTTTCCAGCACGGCTGCCGGGCATGGCTGCATTCAATCAGCGCTTCCCCCACCCGAAAAATATCACCAAGACAAAGCCGCTGCTCGGTCAATCCCGCGCAACTGAAATTTTCACCAAATGCTCCTGGCCGGTCCAGTACTTCGACATCCGGGTATCTATTCTGCCAGAACGCATAATGTTCAATTGAAAAGAGATGGACAGCCTTGTCACGCCCTCCATGATGCAACGGATCGGCAACCTGATTGCCTTCCAAGCCTGCAAAACCAAGCATCAGCGGCCGATCAGCCGCATTTTTTGCGATAGCGCTCATTTCGCCGTCCTCGCGAAATGGTTTCGGGGTGCCGATCAGCACATGGTCGAGCTGGGTCCTTATCATTTCGGTCTGCTAGCCGACCAAGTTCATATTGGCAATTTCCCCCTGACTATGCTTCAAGGCTCCTATGGAAATCAGTGACCTTCGCATTGCCCTTTACAGCGGTAATTATAATTTTGTACGCGACGGCGCCAACCAGGCGCTTAACCGGCTGGTCGACTATCTGCTTCGTCAGGGAGCCGCCGTTCGCGTCTATTCGCCAACAACTGATACACCGGCGTTTGAACCCACAGGTGATCTGGTCAGCGTACCATCCGTTGCGTTTCCTGGACGTGGTGAATATCGCTTCCCTACCCGCATTTCTGGCGATGTTCGAAGGGATCTCGAACGGTTCAATCCCAATATCATGCAAATATCAAGTCCCGACCTAGTCGGGCACAGGATGGTGTCCTGGGCCCGCCGTCAGAATATTCCAGTGCTCGCGTCCGTGCATACCCGTTTTGAAACCTATCCCCGCTACTATAATCTTGCCTTTCTGGAGCCAGTGATCGAGGCAATGTTGCGCCGCCTGTACCGCCGCTGCAACGCTCTGGTGGCGCCGTCAGAATCGATGGCCCAGGTACTTCGCTACCAACGGATGAACTATGACGTCGGCATCTGGTCGCGCGGCGTAGACCGTAAGATATTCAGTTCCGATCGCCGTGATCTGGAGTGGCGCCAATCACTCGGCATCGCCGACGACGAACCTGTTATCGGCTTTCTCGGTCGACTGGTGATGGAAAAGGGACTCGATGTCTTTTCTGATGCGATCGACGAACTTAAACGCCGCAAGGTGGCGCATAAGGTTCTCGTAATCGGCGAAGGGCCAGCCAAACAGTGGTTCGAAGACAGGATTCCCGGCGCCATTTTTGCCGGTTTCCAGCAGGGTAGCGATCTCGGCCGAGCGGTTGCCAGCATGGATATGCTGTTCAACCCTTCGATTACCGAGACTTTTGGCAATGTAACGCTTGAAGCCATGGCCTGCGGACTGCCGGTAGTGGCGGCCAAAGCTACAGGCAGCCAGAGCCTGGTCAAGAACAACGAGTCCGGCAAGTTGATCACACCGGGTGCAATCCGCGGATTTGCGGATGCGCTGCAAGTCTATTGCGAGAATATTGACCTACGCAACGCCCATGGCTCGGCCGGGGAACGGCGCGCAGAAGAATATAGCTGGGATCAGATCAACAATGCCGTTGCGCAAACCTATATCCGACTGGTCCGTCAGCGGAAGGCCGGACATGGTCCAATCAAGCAAGATTCTGTCCGCTAATCATGTCAGGCCTTTTTGACGACAAAAATGATCAGCATGGCGAGGCGGATAACACGCCCGATGCACCATTGGCCGACCGGTTGCGACCCCGCCAGCTTGTCGATATCGTCGGTCAGGATCATCTCGTTGGAACAGAAGGCACGATCGGCCGAATGGTAACCGCCGGGAGGCTTTCCTCGATCATTCTTTGGGGGCCGCCGGGTACAGGCAAGACGAGCCTCGCGCGGCTGTTGGCTTATCAGACGGAATTACATTTCAAATCGATTTCTGCAGTTTTTTCGGGTGTTGCCGATCTAAAGAAGGTCTTTGCCGCAGCTGAAATGCGGTTTCAGTCGGGCAAGGCGACCCTGTTATTTGTCGATGAGATCCACCGTTTCAATCGTTCGCAGCAGGACAGTTTTCTCCCCTATGTCGAGCGCGGCACGGTGGTGCTGGTCGGTGCCACCACCGAAAATCCATCATTCGAACTGAATGCTGCTCTGCTCAGCCGCGCGCAGGTGTTAATCCTCAACCGGCTGGATCCCGCAGCCCTGGGCCATCTTCTGGAAAGAGCCGAAAAGCTCGAAGACAAATCACTGCCGCTGACCAGCAATGCCAGAGAGGCGCTCATCGCCAGTGCGGATGGCGATGGCCGGTTTCTGCTCAATCAGGCCGAAACGCTCTTTTCATTAGATATCAAAAACCCGCTGGACCCTGCCCAGCTCGCGAAAATCTTGCATCGCCGGATGGCCGTATATGACAAGGACCGCGAGGGGCATTATAATCTAATCTCGGCACTGCACAAAGCGTTACGGGGATCCGACCCGCAGGCATCGCTTTACTATCTCGCCCGCATGCTGGTGGCAGGGGAACAGCCGCTTTTTCTGCTTCGCCGGATCGTTCGTTTTGCCAGCGAAGATATTGGCATGGCCGATCCGCAGGCTCTCGTTCAGGCGCTCGCCGCGAAACAGGCGTTTGAATTTCTCGGCAGCCCGGAAGGCGAATTGGCGATTGTCCAAGCCTGCCTCTATTGCGCCACCGCGCCGAAATCCAACGCCGCTTACAAGGCACAGAAAGCCGCCTGGAAATCTGCCAGGGACACCGGTTCGCTGATGCCACCACAGAATATCCTGAACGCCCCAACCAAGCTGATGAAAGAAATTGGTTATGGCGAAGGCTATAATTATGATCATGAAACGGATGATGGATTTTCGGGCGACAATTATTGGCCGGAAGATATGCAACCACAGCATTTCTATCAGCCCGTGGATCGGGGTTTCGAGCATAAGATCCGAGAACGGCTGGACTATTGGGAGAATTTGCGTGCTGAAAAAACTGGTTAGCCTCTGTGTTGTCGGCGCGTTATTTTCCATCAGTGCCTTGGCTCAGGAAGCAGAATCTGCCCGCTACGACCGAGCCCTGGCGGCGGGCTATAAGGCGCAATTTATCTGTTCCGGTCTTTGGAATGGCGGAAAATCGCTGGCCGATATCAAGGCGGATGAACTCACCGGAATCTACGAGCGGATCGCAGATATCGTTCCGACACTCGCAGAAGAAGTGGACGAAACCGAACGGCAGGTTCGCGTCCGCTTTGCCGAGGATGCACCGCCCCGTGTTGCTATCTGGAATAGCCAGAGTGGCTGTACCGCAATGCCGATTGGTTTTGACGGGATTCAAAATGGTCCATCAGCGCGCACCCGCAAATTTTTCGACGATCAGTTCTGGCCGATGGGAGATCGAAATGCAGTCGTGCAAACGTCAGCCCGGTCGACCGGTTTTGAAACTGTTGCGACGCGCGCCTTTCAATCGGAAATCTATGGCGGAAAAACCAGCGCCGTGCTGGTCATCCAAAATGGAGGAATCCAGGCAGAAACATACAAAGCCGGTCAAGACCTGCACACCGCACAGCGCACCTGGTCAGTAGCCAAGTCCCTCGCCGGCACCTTGATTGGCCATTCTGTCCAGCAGAATATGGTCGATATAAATGCTCCCGTCACGAACGCGGAATGGCAAAAGCACGGCGATCCCCGTGCCTCGCTCACCATCGACAATTTGATGCGGATGAGCAGCGGTCTGGTCAGCGACACTGCGGGCAATCGCACGGATCCTCTCTATATGGGCGGTGCAAGCGTGACCGAGCGAGCGACCAGCTGGCCCTTGCTCTACAAGCCGGGCTCTCGCTTTCGCTATGCCAATAACGATACGCTGCTCGCGGTCCATGCGGCGCGCGCGCAACATCTGGACCGGAAATATAAGCTGGGGAACTATATTGCCGAGGAGCATGATTTTGATCCTTTTGCGTTTTTCCAAAAGCTCGGCATGACCCGGACCTATGCCGAAACCGACTGGCAGAACAATTATATCCTCTCCAGCCAGGTCTGGACAACGGCGCGTGATCTGGGACGGCTGGGGATGCTTTATCTGAACAACGGTATGTGGAACGGAGAACGGCTACTGCCGGAAATTTGGCGAGAATTTGTCAGCACGCCTTCCGGACCGCAGCCGGAAGGCCGCAATTTCGGCTATGGCGCGACCTTCTGGTTGATGAACCAATCCGAGGGAATACCGAAAGACACATTTGCTGGCTTTGGCAATCGCGGCCAATATCTGGTGATCATCCCCTCGCTGGACCTTGTCATCGTCCGGCGTGGTTATGATTCCAGCGATAGCCGCTTTGATATCGAAGCCTTTACCCAAGATGTCGTGGCAGCGTTAAAATCGTGAATAGCACCTATCGCGCAGCCACCTGCACCGCTCTCACCGGCCCCTCCTCGATCCGGATTTTCGAGCAGGATGCCAGGCCGTTGCAAGGTGGTGAGGTTCGGATCCAGGTCCATGCGGCAGGCCTCAATTTTCCGGACCTGCTGATGACACAGGGCAAATATCAGTTTCGTCCAGACC
>JABMNS010000248.1 GCA_013204445.1 Sphingomonadales bacterium | reverse complement strand
GATCAATAGGGTGCCCTGGTTGGATGACGCTTTGTCAGAGCCAGCCTGTGCGGGCTGATCGCAGCTGGGTACACCACTGTCGCTATTTTCATTCTATTCGTCTTCAGATTCTGCGGATCGGATGACATTCAGGCCATGGCGGACAATCCTTTCGTTGCAGTCGTTGACGATTGATTCCGGCAACCGCTTGCGAAAAAGACCATCATCGATGGATCAAACGGGGCCGAATACTGGAAAGCCTCCAGACCGATGAAGAATTGGTGATAGGGATTTTCCTTGATCTGCTCCACCAGTTCATCGTCGGTGAAGCTGAGGCGAGCTTTGATGATCAATGCGCCAAGTGCCATTCGAAATGGCTTAGCGGGCGCTCCAAAGCCCTTGCAGATCTGCGATGCGTAGTCATCTTCCAAGTCTTCCCAGGGGATGAGTTCGGCCAGCTTGATCCAGCGGTTATCACCAGAGAGCTTGCCGCCAAATGGCAGGAAGAAATCTTCAAACGAGAGCTGATGACGAGGCTCGCGTCGGTACATGTGGAAAACTCTATGCAGCTTTTCGGCTGAAATGCGCCGATTTGCGTACATTCTACCGTCTAAAAGCGCTCAAATCCACTGCGGGGCAGGGCTTCTGCTATTTCTCAGGAAGCCCGATTTAGACGCTCGCTGGGTAAAAAAGAATGGTGTCAGTCACTACCACTTCAAAAACAGCATCTGCATCGATGTTGACCATGGATTTATCCGTCGCTATGTCGTAACACCCGCTAACGTACACGACAGTCAAATGCTGCCGAGCTTGTTGGACACAGAGAACGAGCACGACTTTGTGTGGGCTGACTCTGAATATTCCGGTGAGAGCTTCAAGCAACTATTAAGCCTTGGTGGCTTCGAAAGCTTGATTCATGAAAAGGGTGCGCGCAATCATTAACTGAGTGACGCAGCCAAGGACCTGAATCGCATCAAATCAGCGATCAGGGCCTGCGTCGAGTATGTATTCGGAGGTATGACAATGAGCATGGGAGGAAAGCTGACGAGAAAGCCCTGAGCGAATCAAGGCTTGGTGGGGCCTGAAGAACCTAACCTACAACTTTCTCCGATTTCTCTGCCAAAAACCACAAGCTTGCTGCGTCGCGTAAATCCGTTTTCAACCAGCAGTCTTTTCAGATTCTCTGGATATATCTGATATCAGAAAACTCGTCAATGCCGCCGTAGTGGCGGTTTTTTCATGGCTGTGTAAAATGCCTGAACCACCTATTATTCGAGGTGCCCTTAAGTAAATAGGGTTCATCTAGATTGCGACCAGGAAGAAAATTGTCCAGCGCAATCTTGGTCACCGTCCGGATGTTCGCATCTCCCTCTGCAGCCTCATCGGTCATCCTGGAATGGGAAATGGCCATGCTAGAAAAATCAGAACTGGTCTTGAGGCCGATCGTGCCAGTAGAGTCTCCGAGGGCCATCATGTGCAGCTCATGAGAGATATTGCGATAGCTATGAATGATATTCTGAGAAAATTATGCTACAGGTTCAAACAGAACATGGCGCTTGTCCGGCCAAACTTGCATCAACTTGGGCGTACCATGGCAAATGCCGACATCGATCACAGTACTAACCGGTACTCCTCTGTCACGCAGAATGCACAGAGTTTGGTATTTGTCAGGACTACGTTTAGTCATTGTTCGTTAGAAGTCAATGCTTAAGGGAAGTGCTTGCTATCCCCATGGGTCACGCAAGCTCCAAGATAGCCTGAACCGCAGCGTCGGCTATCCTACTTCGCTCAGCCTGAATAGCTTGAATATCTCCAAATAGAATACTTAGCTTGGATGCTGTATCTAACCAGGCTTCGGCAAAAGCAAAGTCCGGCACAAAGTTACGGATTTTACAGGAAGCTTGCTGTGGCGACAAGTCATAACAATTCAGCATGCTTTCTGCAGGCACAAACTCGAAAACACGATGTTTCGTCCCAGCATAATAGACTGGGATAGCACCCACTGCAAATGCATCGAAAATCTTCTCCGTAATATACAAGTTTTGATGAATATTCTCAAAACATGACAAGACCTTCGTACGCTTATCAATGCGGGCTAGCTTATCAAGATGCCAGTCAGGTAGGTCCTGCCGGCGCGCCTGGGTGGACCAGCCCTTCCCCGCAAGCAACAAGCCAGGCATGTTTATACTTTCCGCTACCTCTGTACGATAAGCACTAAGGCCGGCGACATCCCGTTCTGGAAAGCTAACAGAATACTTTTTGTCATTACGTTTTTCGAGAAAGAATGCAGCCGATATCGTCGCTCTCTCCCAAAGGGCAAGCATATCTTTCGGCTCCATGCGCTCAAATCGAGATATCAAACTGGCATAGCGCACAGGATATGCATTATCAGTTAAAAGAAAATAAGGTATTTTCTCAAATTCAAAGATTTTAGATGTTTCATGCGAATAAAATGTGTAGGGCACGTTAACATCTTTAGCGGCAATTTGGTTGTCTTTGCCTACGAAAGGGCCACTCCAGGTAATATCCCATAGGGGCTCTTCGGAAACTATTGCCAACTTAGCCTTTCTCGGGCTGACTAAGGCAGGCGACAGGGCTTCAATGTTATCGCGAAAGTCAATTGAAAATCCAGAAACAATGACATCAGCTTGAGCTGGAGACTCAACAAAATCCAGCCTCTGTCCAATTAATTGCCGAATAGGCTCATAGCTAAGTGGGGTTCGGTTGGCATGCTTGCCGAAAAGGCAGATTTTAGGAGCAGAATTGCAACTAACTTTTTGTTGAGCAAATGATGTGGCTTTGGTCTTGCGCCTTGTAAGCTTGAGGATTGACTCAAAATGCTGGGACAAATCCGAACCCTTCGGCTGCTCTTTACATGCCTTAGCCAAATCTTGACCAAACTGTGAATCATTATCGATTCGCTCTAGGGTGGCATTCGGATAAAGCAACAACGTTGACGAACATTGGCGCAGGAGACTTTGCCAATCTCTTGAAAGCCGCAATGAGTCAATAACATTCCAGTCAGGCTTTTTCGTCTCCAACGCCTCAATCTTTTCCATTGGTACATTTTGCCCCTGTGGTTCGCCTGAGCAACTCAACATGAATTCATGAATATCGGAGACAAAAGCCTCTGGCCCGTACACCAACCAGATTTGGCGCAACGCGTGGCGCATAAGTGCTAGCTGCTGTGGGTCGGCCGCGATCCTGGCTAATCGATCAGGAAGTCTTTTAATCTCATCCGGGTCTTCCTTGCAAAAGATCACAGCCATCTCCCACAGGCGTGGGTTACCAGGCGGAGCCCAAGTGTCAGAAAGAATCACTGGGATCGCACCAGTTCCAATAGATTCCCAAAGGCGAATTGAATTAGGGCCAGAGCCTGAAGGACACAAGGAAAAGGTGCTTTGCTTGAGTATTTTTAGGAATTCCTCTGTTGCTGATTCATTAATGAGATCTGCATGCTCGACAGTTTTAGCTGTCTCATTCACCTGCCCGTCATAGACTACTCTTTGATAATGCCAATGATCTCTTCCGCGAACAATGCCGCGTTGGTCATCTGATAGCAAATCGAGAATCCAATTCCTTGTTTCAGTTAAATAATACTTATTTGCTCGCGCTCCTACAAAAGAAAATAAGTATTTACGATCTATAGCATTGGCTTCAATCTCCGCCTCTGGTAAAAGCTTTGGGACTTGAACTGGAAAAAGAGGGAAAGGATGGTAATAGAGATTGGGCTTCAGTTCACCTGAATCAGCCTGGCTGATTTGATTGACATCGTCATATGTTGCATGGGACCAAAACACATGCGATATG
Organism: Sphingomonadales bacterium; assembly: GCA_013204445.1. Classification (GTDB taxonomy): domain Bacteria; phylum Pseudomonadota; class Alphaproteobacteria; order Sphingomonadales; family Sphingomonadaceae; genus Parasphingorhabdus. The sequence continues at coordinate 2,059 of JABMNS010000248.1, read as the reverse complement.
CCAGCTTGACGAAAGAAGTGCTGGAATCTTTTGCCATAGATATGCTGGCAAACTGTGATCTTTACCATGTCTTTTGGCAATAGATCGCAAAATTGCTCGAAGCTATCTAAGTGAACATTAGCATCGCCAGTCTTGTTTTGAATTTTGTCAATCAGGGTTGCCCAAGGATAGGCTACATAGACAACTCCATCCATTGATTTACCTATGTAATCCGAGATTTTGCTGAAAGCATGCTTTTCTGTGACAGCAGGGTATTGCCAATTAATATCAAATGCGACTAGATTCTTGTCAATCTTTACTAAGGAGTCAATTTTTTTGAAGGCTTCTACCTCGCAAGAGACTGGCATAACAGATATTTCTTTGCCAACATGGAGAACCCTTTGAGGTGGTTGTTTGCGGTTTGCCCAAGGTGCATTTCGATTAAATACCTGTAGATAACGAAACTTAGCATGACTATCAGCTGTCTCTTCGACGAGACAATAACGGCTTCCACTGGAAATCTTAATTCTTTTACATACCACAGGTTCCTTGGAGCAGAATTCTTCCATCGCCGCTTGTCGTTCCATCTTGTCAAGAATCTGATTGATTTCTAATACATAGCGATCACGATGGCGGCTTGATAGTTGATTTATGGATACTCGAAAGCCCCCTAGCGGATAAGAAACTTGTGCGAAGCTTGTCTCTGCAGCCATAAGCCGCCAAATATTCCAGTCACCAGCTAGCTTTAGTGGAAGTATTGATGATGCCGGATTGATTTTCTTCCACAACCACTTACGAAAAAAAGTACCTTCTTGCTGTATGTAGTCCCAGTGTATTCCATCGCACAATCCCAGGCGAATCGCCTTGCTTGGAATCGGGCGATCAATACTGTGTGTCACAGCATCATCACGAATATTGCAAACCCCTCCTCCAAACCATGAAAGTTGCTGCATGGAAAACTGCCGCCCGAGTGCTGACGCGAGTGCTGCAGCCCCAGGCATAAGAATATCATCGGCATTAATCCATGTCAGGAAGTCATCCGGCAGTGGATTAAGGCTGGCAAAGCCCCTGACAAGTGCGTCGTACATGCCATCATCATTCTCAGATGCATAAGTAAGGTGTATTCCATGACACAGCTTGGGGAAATTTCCAGAGCGAAGTCGATGCTTCCATGTGTCAATTCGATTTAGCGTTTCGTCAGTCGATGCGCCATCCTGAATGTGGTACCTAAGCCGAAAATCTCCTGCTTGCGAGAGGACGCTCATGATCGTTCGATCAATGGTTTCTGCAGCGTTGAAGCAGGGTGTCACCACGTAGATAGTTTTCATAGTCATTTAGAGCGGAATGATTCTCCAATAGTCCACACATGCAGCCCCGCCGCCCGGGCGGCGGCCGCATCGGCCTTGGCGCGGGCATCAAACAACCAGGCCGGCCGGCGCATCACCGCCGCCACCGCTAGCCAATCGATCTGGGCAAACTGCTGCCATTCGGTGAGCAGCAGCAGGGCATCGGCGCCGCTGGCGGCCTGGAGCACGTCGGGCACCTGGTGCCAACTGCCCTCACCCGCGCCTGGCGCCTGGCCCAGGTCGAGCGCCATCTGCCGTTCGCTCACCTTGGGATCGACGATCTGCAACATCGCCCCCTCCTCCAGCAGATCGCGGCAGATGCGGATCGCCGGCGATTCGCGCGTGTCATTGGTATCGGCCTTAAAAGCAAACCCCAGCACGCCGATCCGCTTGCCGCTCACCGTGTCAAACAGCTTTCTAATCACCAGCCGGGCTATGCGCTGCTGCTGCCAGTGGTTGAGCATCACCACCTCCTCCCAGTAGGCCGCCACCTCCTCCAGCCCGTAGTGCCGGCACAGGTAAACCAAATTCAAGATGTCCTTCTGAAAGCAGCTGCCGCCAAAGCCCGGACCCGCCTGCAGAAACTTCTCGCCAATGCGGCTGTCGGCGCCAATCGCCCGGGCCACCTCGCGCACATTGGCGCCAGTGGCCTCGCAGAAAGCCGCAATGCTGTTGATCGAGCTGATCCGCTGCGCCAAAAAGGCATTAGCCGTGAGCTTGGAGAGCTCGCTGCT
>JABMNS010000247.1 GCA_013204445.1 Sphingomonadales bacterium | reverse complement strand
CGTGCCTCGCGAAGGCCTTCAAACCCACGTTCGCTGAAAATGCGCCGCGCTGTTTGGATGTCTTCGCGAGCCCCCTCGAGGAGGCATTAAAGGGGAGAGATCCCCTGACAGCGGCGGCGATTACAAGTGGCAAGCTAGTGGATTGATCGGATCAGATGAGTCCGATTGGGGATTCCCTGTTGGGCTGTGATGTGCGAGTCTGCGTCCATGCGCAAAGGTATTTCATTCACCCTATCTGCCAGCGATCGTCAGCGATTGCGGGCGATCATCGCTAATCCCATGAGTTCGCAGAAGCATGTCTGGCGAGCGCGGATTGTTCTTCTGAGCGGCGAGGGGCTTGGAACCTCGGCCATCATGGCCGAAACCGGCAAGTCCAAGACCTGCGTGTGGCGCTGGCAAGAGCGCTTCATGCACGAAGGCGTCGATGGTCTGCTGCGCGACAAGTCCCGCCCGCCGGGCAAGGTGCCGGTCCCGCCGGAGCGCGTAGCTGAGATCGTCAGGTTGACGCAGGAGCCGCCACCCCACGAGGCGACCCATTGGACATTGCGCGCGATGGCGAAGGTCGCCGGCCTGGCAGCCTCGACTGTCCAGGCGATCTGGAAAGCTCATGGCCTCAGTCCGCATCGCTGGCGGCAGTTCAAGCTGTCCAACGATCCGGCCTTCGCCGAGAAGCTTCACGATATCGTCGGCCTCTATGTCTCGCCGCCTGCTCATGCGGTGGTGCTGTCCTTCGACGAGAAGTCCCAGATCCAGGCGCTTGATCGCACTCAGCCCGGTCTGCCGATGAAGAAGGGCCGTGCCGGAACCATGACCCATGATTACAAGCGGCATGGCACGACCACGCTGTTTGCAGCACTCAACGTGCTCGACGGAACGGTCATTGCCCAGAACATGCAGCGGCACCGGCATCAGGAATTCATCCGCTTCCTCAATCGGATCGAGCGCGAGATCCCGAAGGACAAGGCTATTCACGTCATTCTCGACAACTATGCGGCACACAAGAAAGACAAGGTTCAGGAATGGCTCGTCCGCCATCCGCGCTGGACCTTCCACTTCACACCGACCTCGTGCTCATGGCTCAATGCTGTCGAGGGCTTCTTCGCAAAACTGACCCGGCGGAGGCTCAAGCACGGTGTATTCCATTCGCTCGTCGATCTCCAGGCCGCGATCAATCGCTTCATCCGCGAATACAACGCTAACAACCCCAAACCCTTCGTCTGGAAGGCCGATCCTGATGAAATCATCGCAGCTCGAAACCGCGGGTTCCAAACGTTGGAATCAATCCACTAGTTCTTTGCCAGTGCAAGTAGATTGACCTCTTTCATTAGCTTAGTATCTTTATTGTCAAGAATCGCCAGTTTAATATTATTGTGATATGAAATGGCGACCGAGTCGAAATGTGTTAGACTTTTGATTTGGCGTAGTTTTGTTCGGAGAAGCATCGTGTCAAGCTTATTTGCGGAACCTGACCCTACGGATAATCGCACGTGCAATGCCAGCGAAGACGATCATTTATCAACCAATAGCGATTTGCTGCGTGCCACTGGTCGTGTAAAATGGTTCGACAGTCATCGCGGCTTCGGCTTCATCGTTCCGGAAAATAGCGTTTCGGACGATGATCGCTCCACCCCAAAATCGGATATATTGGTTCATTGGAGTCTTCTTGAATCCCTAGGCACACGGGAATTGCCGGAAATGGCGTTAGTCACCTGTGAATATGCCGTCGCGCCCAAAGGGTTGCAGGCGACAAGAATTCTCGGCATTGATCTTTCCAAATGCGGGACGAGAAACGAACGGCCGGTAGCATCAGGATCGGATCAGGCAATGCATATTGTCGATGATAATTCCGCCTTTATCATCGCTGAGGTAAAATGGTTTAATCGCGCCAAAGGCTATGGTTTTCTGGTCAGCGACGATTTCGGAGGTGATATTTTCCTCCATATGGAAACGCTCCGTGACGCAGGAATTGAAGAAATTGTTCCGGGCCAACTATTGCTGGCCCTCATAAAAGACGGGGATCGTGGCCATATGGCCATGCAAGTCTGTCTACCGCCGTCAGACTGAAACAGAAACATATCCAGATGATCAAGATGTCCAAGGCGATCAAGCTTTCCCTAACCCTGCTTTGTGTGGCCAGCATGTCCGGTTGCTACGCTCAGGCTGGCGACACCACAGCCCCCAGCCTGCAAACCGAATTGCCTGTCTCCGAGGCTGGTCTCACTCAGGTTGATCTTAGTATTTGTACATCGGACGCCACGCATCATTTTATCGTGGAAGTGGCAGAAAACCGAGCTCAGCAAGCACAGGGCCTGATGTTCCGGACCCAACTGGCGCCCGACAAGGGCATGATTTTTCCGTTTCCCGAGGATCGCGTCGCGAGTTTCTGGATGAAGAATACCGTCATTCCGCTCGATATTATCTTCGTCCGCAGGGACGGGACGATCGAATCGATTGCAGCCAACACTATACCCTATTCCCTTGCGCCCGTTCGTTCCAATGAACCGATTGCCACAGTGCTCGAAATTGCCGCGGGCCGGGCGGCGGAGCTCGGTATCGAGCCGGGTGACGCAGTCTTCTGGCGGTGATGATATCCGCATCCGCGAACATCCTTCCTATTTGACATTTTTTCATTGCGAAGCGCATGGCTGCGGGGCTAAGCGAACGCGATGAGCATATTGGCGAAAATATTCACTTGGTGGGACGGCGCGACTATCGGCACGGCCCTGTTCAGCGCCCGCAACGGCAAACGCATCGGCGAGGACGTATTTGGCAATATATATTATCAATCAAAAAAAGCCGGAACCGGTCATCCTGCTGGACAGCGCTGGGTCATTTACAATGGCGCCAATGATGCCAGCCGCGTGCCACCCGAATGGCATGGCTGGCTGCATCACAGCTATGATGAGATTCCCGAAAGCCATCTGCCGCAGGCGCGCATCTGGGAAAAAGAACCCAGCGGAAACCTGACCGGTACCGCGCAAGCCTATCGCCCTGCCGGTGCACTGGAAGAAGGCGGTCGCCGTGCCGCAGCGACCGGCGATTATGAATCCTGGAACCCCGCCGAAGCGGAATGACAGGCATGGCGCGCCACTCCATTCCATTTTCAATGCTGGCGGCGACACTCCTGCTGACTGGCTGTGGCTGGTTCAGCGGCGACAATATCGATGAACATGCGACCGGTCAGGCCGCCGAAAAGGGAAAGGTTGCCGCAACCGATGGTGACTTGGTCGCATCGGTGACCGATCAGATCGGAACACCCATGGCGGAACGTATCGCCACGCTGGGTTTTCTTAACAAGCGCAACGGCCTGACACGGGATCTCGAACTTCGGCCGGGCCAGGCGATTCGTATCGGACGAGCTATTGTCCGTTTGCGTGCATGCGAAAAAACGGCGCCTTGGGAACTGACCCCTGAACAGGGTGCCTTTGTCCAGCTTCTGGTCAACGAACGGCCGCCCAATCGATCCGGCGAAGATCAATGGAAGCTAGTTTTTTCCGGCTGGCTGTTTCGCGAATCACCTTCGCTGAATGTTGTTGAGCACCCGATTTATGATGTCTGGGTCAAGAGTTGCGCAATGAGCTTCCCGGGAGAAGAGGATTCACCCGAAGATTCGGTCAATCCGACCGCTCCGCGAACATCCTCGTCCAATCTCGCCAATAGCGCATCAAGCGCACCGAATGAAACCGTCCCGGAAACCGCGGCACCCGCCGCTGCACCAGCGGCCAGGCCCGTGCCGGCCCCGAAGAACGCACCGGCAGATTTGATCGGCGACCTAATGGGCGACACCGAAGACGGCACATAGCCTCTTACCCTTTTGAGCTCTTCCAGATAGGCCTCCTGGCTAATTTCAATCGCCCCCAATGATGCCAGATGATCCGTCATGAACTGGCAATCGAGCAGCGGGAAACCACCGACTTTTAGCCTCGCTACGAGCCACGCCAATGCGACCTTCGATGCGTCGCGGGACCTTGAAAACATGCTTTCACCGCAAAAAGCCCCACCAATTGCCAGGCCATAAAGACCGCCGACCAGATTTTCCTGTCCGGTCTCATCATCCCGTATCCAGCATTCGACGCTATGCGCACGGCCCAGCTGATGCAGCTGGTTGAACGCCTCCTCGATTTCGTCATTTATCCAGGTGTCCCGGCGATCCCCGGCTTCTGCGGCACAAATTGCGATGACATTGGCAAAGGCCGTGTCGGCGGTCACCCGAAAACGGTCGGTTCTTATGGTTTTGCGGAGCGAGCGCGACATCCAGAAATTGTCGAGTGGGATAATCGCGCGGGCCTTTGGTTCAACCCAGAAGGTTTCCGGATCATCCCGAGCGTCGGCCATCGGGAAGATGCCTGACGCATAGGCTTTTATCAGAAGGTCGAGATCAATAGTCATGAACGGGGAATAACCCGGCCAGCGCTATTGGCCCAGACGGAAATCGACAAAAATTGCAGTTCGTCAAGCTGACATCAAAACACGGGCTTCGTCGGCAATTTTTTTCGCAATTGCTGCATATTCGCTGGCAAAGCCTGCATTGGTGCGCCAGGCGGCCCCAATACTGCGGGTCACCGACCAGCCTTCGACATCGAGCAAGGAGACATCACCGCCGCGGGCCAGTTCCGAACGCACATAGAGCGCGGGCAAAATCGCCAATCCCAGTCCCGAAGCAACCATTTGTCGAACGCTGTCCAGACTGGTGCCCTCATAGTCGCGCAGCAGGTTCATGTCATGCTGCTGGCACTGACGCGCCACATCGCGATGGAGATGGTGCCGTCGATCCAGGCTCAACACCGGCAATCCCGCAAGATCGGAAAGGACGAGATTTTCCTTGGCCGCAAGCGGATGATCCGGCGGCGCGACCAGAATCAGCGGTTCGCGAAACAGTGGTTCAATATGCAGATTTTCGCCCTCGATCGGCAAAGGACCCAGCAGCATATCGATAGAGCCTTTGGTCAGTTCCATCGCCTGCAGATCAGGTATGCCTTCGCGCATGTAAAAGCGCAGATCCGGTCGGGTGCGATGCAGAGCCGCAATCACCGGAGGCATAAGATAGGGGCCAAGCGTCGGCGAAACACCAAAGCGCAAGATTCCGGCCAGACTGTCGCTTGCCCGTTCGGCCAGATCGCGAATATCCTTCACCTGAACCAGAACATGACGCGCGCGATCAGCAATCTCCCGGCCCACCGGAGTCAATTCGGCGCCATGGGTTCGCCGTTCGACCAACGTCACACCCAATCTTTGCTCAAGGGTTCGCAATTGATGACTCAGGGTCGGCTGGGAAGCGGCGGCGGCTTGCGCGGCCTTTCCAAAATGGCGGTGGTCGGCAACGGCGACCAGATATTCGAATTGGCGTAAAGTAGGCATAGCACAATTCCACCTTATAGAAACAATCTATCGATTCTTACGATTTCATTCGATTGGAGTTATCACGTGATTTGCGGCATATCAACTGTATCGATGCTGAGGCACGATAGAAAGAGGATATGTCGTGGAACAATATAGCAACAGCCTGAACCGCAAACATCGCAAACTGGGAAACCGGATGGCGAGCAGACACGACAATAGCGAACAAGTTCGTGAGCTAAGAGAATTGCAGCGCAACCTGGCCGAGCGCATCCGCAAAATTCAGCGTGGTGCACAATGCCAGCAGCAAAGCGAAACGGCATAGCTCCCCCAACCCCTCCCCCAACCCCTGGGGCGGCAGCACTCCCCCAAGCGCTAGCCGCCCCGATTTTTAAAATCAGGACGATGCCCCGGATGGTGAAAAAACTGGGCAGTGCGCTGCAGGAATTTATTGCGCAGGAAACCAGCGCAGGCATCATATTATTTTGTGCGGCCGTGGCGGCAATGGTCGCCATAAACAGCGCGCTCAATCCCTATTATCTGGCCTTCCTCGACATCCCAGTTGCCGTGCAATTTGGCGGGTTGGAAATTGCCAAGCCATTGGCGCTGTGGATCAATGACGGCCTGATGGCGATCTTCTTCTTTCTGGTGGGTCTGGAAGTGAAACGCGAACTGCTCGAGGGCCAGCTTTCCAGCATTGAGCAAGCCGCGCTCCCCGCCATTGCGGCGGTAGGCGGCATGGCTCTGCCCGCCCTGGTATTCCTCTATTTTAACTGGACGGTGCCAGAAAATGTCAACGGCTGGGCGATTCCAGCAGCGACCGACATTGCCTTTGCGCTGGGCGTGCTCGCCTTGCTCGGCAAACATGCGCCGGTTTCACTGAAAATATTGCTGCTCGCGATCGCGATTATCGACGATATTGGCGCGATTGTGATCATCGCTCTGTTCTACACGGCGGAAGTTTCGGGCTTCTCCTTATTGCTCGCGGGTGGCGGAACGCTGATGTTGTTCGTGATGAATCGCCTGGGTGTGATTCGCACGGCACCCTATATTTTGGTCGGTATATTTCTTTGGATCTGCGTCCTGAAATCCGGTGTCCATGCAACCCTGGCCGGGGTGATCGCAGCGCTTGCGATACCGCTGTCCGCCAAAGATGGCAGTTCCCCGCTAAAACATCTCGAACATATTCTGCACCCCTGGACGGCCTTTCTGGTGCTGCCGATATTCGCCTTTGCCAATGCCGGCGTGTCCCTGGCCGGGCTGCAGATTGCTGATCTGATGGCCCCGCTGGCGCTTGGCATTGCGGCGGGACTAGTCATCGGCAAACAGATCGGCGTGTTCGGGTTCATGTATCTGGCGACCAGTATCGGTCTGGTGAAGCGGCCAGCCGGTGTCACCTGGCTGCAGCTCTACGGACTCGCCTGCCTGACCGGAATTGGCTTCACGATGAGTCTGTTTATCGGCAATCTGGCCTTTGTCGATCCCGACCAGATCGAAACGGTCAAGCTGGGCGTGATTAGCGGCTCGCTGATTTCGGGTGTGCTAGGATATTGCCTGCTGCGTTTTGCTTCTTCGAAAGGAGAGAGGCAAGTCGAAAAGACGCAGCCCATCCCAACCTGAGCTTATCCGGCGACGCCCACTTCTTCGGGTTTCCAGCGCTTTGAAGAGGCCGGATTTTCGGTATCGCCCACCTCGTAAAAGGATTCGGTAAAACCGCCATCATTGTGAAGGGTGACAAGCGCATAGCCGTTTTTCATGCGGGGAACATCGCCGGCAAATTCCGAATCATGGCAATGGGCATAATAGGCAATATTGTCTTTCACCTTCTCGTCTTCCAGGCCCCATGCTGGTCCGAAAGAGACAGCAGCGGCTCTTGGTGACCCAATATGTTTCCTCGCCAGTGATCATCCGGTCATAGACGATGCCATTATGCACATGTCCCCAATACCATAAAGCGAGGGCGGGTGGTCCATTTGTTCAGCCAATGCGCCATCAAGCCAAATTCTGTTTTGGATGAAAGGTGAAGATAGCCGAGTTCAGTGATTTTGGTATCAAGACTCTCGATAGCCTTGCGCAAATCAAGATAAAAATCAGCAATAAATGCAGACAATTTCTTTAATCGAACAAAATATTCAGAATAATAATCACTATAAAGTTTACCTTATTTTAATTTACTTTGAAAGTTTTCGACATGCGAAAAGAAATTGTTATAAAAGTGGTCAATTTATTTATCTATCAGCCCCTATTTGACAAATTAATATCATGACTAATTGTTATAATATTCGTGATTTTGTAAGAGCAGAGGGCGTGATCTTTGTGCTATTGCGTGCTATCCTCGTCGGATGAAGCGACAACTCTATCTGGCAGCCGGCCTGATCTCGGTGGCACTGGGCAGCATCGGTGTCGTTTTGCCGTTACTGCCCACCGTGCCGTTCATGATTCTTGCGGCCTTCTGTTTCGCCAACAGTTCGCCGCGACTGGAGTCCTGGCTGGTCGAGCACCATGTTTTCGGCGGCCATATCCGGAACTGGCGGGATCGGCGGGCCATCACCCGGCGCGGCAAATGGGCGGCGACTGTCGCTTTTGTGGTCAGCTGCGTGATCGCTCTGCTCTTTGTCAAACTGCCATGGAATCTCATTCCAATTGCTGCAGCGCTGATCAGTGGCAGCTGGATCTGGACCCGCAATGAGCCCTATCCTGCAAAATTGCCGGTCAGGCCCCCTTCGCAGAAAGAATAGTTCCCGCTGCGGTCGAATCTGATATTCTCCACTGGAATTTAGGAGAGAAAAATGTCGCGTCAGCAATTGTTGAAAATGACCCGTTCCTTGGTTGAGCATGGCAAGGCGGACACAATGGAGCTGGTCGATGAAGTGGTCGCAGTGCCCGCATCCGACTATACCGATGAAGCCCGGTTTGAACGCGAGAAAAATCTGATCTTCAAGCGGCTGCCCCTGATGATGGCGCCATCCTGCGAACTGCCCGAGCCGGGCTGTTACAAGGCAATGGAAATGGCCGGCATTCCGGTGCTGATCACGCGCCAGAAGGACGGCACCGCTCAGGCCTTTCTCAACAGCTGCACCCATCGCGGCAATCCGGTGGCGCAAGGCAGCGGCAAGGCGTCGCGCTTCACCTGTGGCTATCACGGCTGGACGTTCAAGAATGACGGCGACCTGCTGGCGATTGCATCACCGAAAGATTTCGGAACAGTCGACAAGGCGGCTTTTTGCCTGAAGAAATTCCCGACGCTGGAACGGGCGGGCCTGATCTGGGCAACGCTCGATCCTGACAGCACGCTCGATATCGAATTCTATCTCTGTGGCTATGATAGCCTGCTCGAGCATTTTGGCTTCGACGGCTGGCACCTGTTTGATCAACGGACCATCGCGGGCCCCAATTGGAAGACTGCCTATGATGGCTATCTTGACTTCTATCATCTGCCGGTCCTGCACAAGGACACGTTCGGCGCAGATTTTTTCAATCGCGCCAACTATTTCTACTGGGGGCCGCACCAGCGCCTCTCCTCGCCATCGAAATTTGTTCAGAAGACGGGTAGCGACGAGCAGATTGATCTCAGCGAGATGGATGAAAAAGACTGGCCGATTGATGCGCTGTTGCAGGGCGTCTGGACGATCTTCCCGCATATCTCGATCGCCAGCTTCTATGGCGGCGGCGGTCGCGGGGCGATGATATCTCAGCTTTTCCCCGGCAAGACCGTCAGCGAAAGTTTCACCACGCAATTTTATGTTATGGAACATGCGCCGACCGACGACGCCGTCCGTCAGGGCGCGCGGGATCAGTTTGACTTTCTGGAAGTCGTGGTCGCTGAAGAAGATTATAAGACCGGAAAACGCCAGCATGAATCGCTGCAATCGGGCCTTATCGACAAGGTCTGGTTTGGCCGCAACGAAGGGGGCGGACAGGCCTTCCACCAATGGGTCGACCGTTTGACCAAGGCGGATGACGCGGAACTGGAGCGGATATTCACACCACAGCTGCAAGCAGCGGAGTGATCCGGTTCAGGCGTTGCGATAGTCCCTGACCGGCGGCAATGCCGCTTTCCATTTTGGCTGCTCGGCGCGCAGCTTTTCGAGCATTTTCTCCCAATAGGCGTCGGTCTTGCCCTTGAACCGGATGTCAAAGTCTTCCTGGGTTCGAAATTCGAGCAGCTCGACGCCTTGCTCGCCGACCGTATAGGTATAGGGCGTGCCGGCGGGGAGGAAAAAGCCATCGCCGGCGCCCATTTCTTCCGAGCCCATTCGGATATCGCCGCTAATCAGATAATAGAGGCAATCGGTGTCATGGCTGTGCAAAGGCAGCGGATAGCCAGGCTTGAACCAGACATAGTGGAGCGAAAAGCCAAAGCCGCTGAACAGGCATTTTAATACCGCTCCCTCACCAATGCCGGCTTCGCCAAGCCTGGCCGCACCCGCCAAAATCACCGGATCGTCATCGACATAAGACATATGCCCTGCCTCATCGAGACTAGGCGCGTCACTGCCCCTGAAAATCCGCAGGACTTTGAGCGGTTCGGGCTTGTTTGGAAAAGGCGAGCCTGCGTCTGTCATATGTTCCTCCGGACCAGATGGGGACTGCAACATAGCAGCGCAGGCACGCTCGGGAAAAGCAGATAAATGCTAGGATCAGGACCTAGGCAACACTCATGCCGCTGGAAATTTTGCCGCATAATGATTCAAGACGGCCAGATTGAGTAGGTTCTTAAAGGCACAGCCCATGCCATGTTTGCCATACCACACCACTTCAGCCTCGAGCGCGCCGAGACCGGGCAGCGTCAGCCAGCATAGGGTTCGGGGGTGCGCTTCCCGCAGAGCATCGCACGTAAATCCGGCGATCGACATGTCCGTCACTACCGCTGGAAAGCTACTGGAGCAGGAAAACCGCATCCGCGCAGGAATTCTGAGCGGTTGGCGTGGCGCGCATCGGTCTTCGCCGTGCGCAACTGCATAAGGCAAGTTCTGCAGGACATTATGGCCAATTGCAGGGGCCATATGAATTATCGAGTCTGACATATTTGTCTCCTGACCGCGAATATTGCCACAGTGGAAGCCGCCCTGATAGATGAATAGCTGGCTACAAACTGATGTTGAACCTCATGGGTAAACCGGACCTTCCTCTTCACGGTAAAGAGGGACAAGCCTAGATTTAACCATGTTGCGATTTGGCTGGCCGGAAAACAATCACGCTTGCCGAATGCATCGCAGGGCGCTAATGGCCGCAAACCGTTTGTTCCGCGAGGGCGAAACGGCCAGTGCAGGAGTGTAGCTCAGTTGGTAGAGCATCGGTCTCCAAAACCGAGGG
>JABMNS010000246.1 GCA_013204445.1 Sphingomonadales bacterium | reverse complement strand
TTGCGTCGTCCCGGTCGCTTTGATCGGGAAATCATCGTCGGCGTTCCGGACGTTGCCGGACGGCGCGAGATTTTGGGCATCCACACCCGTGGCATGCCGCTCGACAAAGCTGTCGATCTGAAAGAGCTGGCGCGGACAACCTATGGTTTTGTCGGAGCAGATCTGGCGGCCCTGACCCGCGAGGCGGCGATTGAAGCCGTGCGCCGGATCATGCCCAAGCTGGACCTTGAATCGGAAACCGTGCCGCCGGAAGTGCTCGAGGAACTGGTCGTTTATCGGCATGATTTTGTCGAAGCGCTGAAACGGGTCCAGCCGTCGGCAATGCGCGAAGTCATGGTTCAGGTTCCCGATGTTCGCTGGGAAGATATTGGCGGCCTCGACGACGCGCAGATACGGCTGAAAGAGGGCATTGAACTGCCGCTAAAAAATCCGGAAGCCTTCACGCGGCTGGGCATTCGTCCGGCCAAGGGGTTTCTGCTCTATGGTCCGCCGGGCACCGGCAAGACCTTGCTGGCAAAGGCCGTCGCACGCGAAGCAGAAGCCAATTTCATCGCGATAAAATCAAGCGACCTTCTCTCCAAATGGTATGGCGAGAGCGAGCAGCAGATTACGCGCCTGTTTGCCCGGGCCCGGCAGGTAGCGCCGACGATCCTGTTCATCGACGAAATCGACAGCCTCGTCCCGGCACGCGGTGGCTGCATGGGCGAACCCCAGGTGACCGAGCGGGTGGTCAATACGATCCTCGCCGAGATGGACGGTCTGGAAGAAATGCAATCGGTGATATTGATCGGTGCGACCAACCGTCCCGGTCTGGTTGATCCGGCGTTGCTGCGACCGGGCCGGTTCGATGAACTTATCTATGTCCCGGTTCCAGGCAAAGCTGGCCGCCGCCGGATATTGGCGATCCACACATCAAAAATGCCGCTGGCCAAGGATGTCGATCTCGATGAAATGGCCGATAGCACGGATCGCTATTCCGGCGCTGATCTGGGGGATCTGGTCCGCCGGGCGGGCCTGCACGCGCTGCGGGAATTTGGCGGACTGGTTGAAACCGTGCAAATGAAACATTTCGAGAGCGCGCTAAAAGACAGCCGTGCTTCGGTGACGCCGGAAATGGAGGAAGAATATTCCAAAATGGAATCGCAGCTGAAGCAGAATGCCATGCGCGTTGAACCGATCGGCTTTGTGTCCCCGGGAATGCTGACTCCGGTCAAGGACAGCAAACATTAGATCCTGCCCTTAGTTGTTGGAGAGAATCCGGTCGTCCAGTTTGAGCGTCTTGAAACCCCAGCCGAACAGGAAAACACAGATGCTGGTCGCCAGCCAGAAGGGCAGGGGTCCGGCATAGGTGTAGAGCAATACGCCAAAGGCTGGTGAGGCGATAAAGGCCATGCCGTTCACCGATGCGACGATGCCGGCCACGCCGTTTTGTTCCGAGCGTTTCACCGCGAGCGAAGCGCCGGCGGTGAAGCCTGGACGAAACAGGCCAAAGCCCAGTGATGCCACCGCAAAGCCGATGATGATGCCGTGAAGATCATGAGAAAGCCCGATGAGTAGGCAGCCAAAGGCTCCCAGGACCATCCCCCACAATATCGAGGTCCGCGGCCCCATTTGCAGCAACGGGATCAGTCCCCATTGCGCCAGCAAGGTTGCCGCTGCGCCGGACATCAGCACGATGCCGGTCATTCTGATTCCCATTTCCGGGTCGCCGCGCAAGCCTAGCCGGTCGAGCACAAGAAAGCCGACAACGCCCAATATCAGGGCATGCGCATTGCCGCCCAAAATACCGGTGATCAACCATGGTTTGATCCGTTCATCACCCCAGCGCAATCGCGGTGGCAGGCTGGTTTCTTCTGCGCCGTCGTCATCCTCCTCTTTCAGGCTGTTGGAAGAAGGCGCAGAGCTATAGGGTTCCGATGTCACCACGCCGCGTGCCTGATAGCCGGGATTGTCATTGGGCAATTTCAGCGCCAGCGCCACCATCACCAGGATTCCGATGGCAGCGAAGGCGAACATCGGGCTGGCAAGCCCCAGAACCGGGATGATCAGCAAGGGCGCGACGGCCGGACCGACAATCGTGCCGAGGCCGAAAGAGGATGAAATCAGCGACAGCGCTTTCGTGCGGTCGGCGCGCGCGGTTCGGGAAGCGACATAGGCTTGCACCGCGGGCGGAGCGGCGGAACCCAGGCCACCGTAAAGGCTGCGGAAAAAAGCAAACAGGACAAAGGTCCACAGCGCACTATACCAGCCCAGCAGGCCAAGAAACAGCGCCAGACCGGCCAGGGCAAAGGACGTGGTAAAGCCGATCATGCCTAGGCGCATCAGCGCCTTGCGACCGCGATGATCGGATTGGCGGGCCCATTTTGGAGCGGTATAGACCCATAATAGGGCCGACCAGCTGAACGCCGCGCTGACCCAGAAATCGGGAATGTCGAGCTGCGTGCCGATCGTCGGCAATATCGATTGCATGGCGGTATTGCCGGATGCCGTTACCAGCATGACCGAGAACAGCACGGCCATTCGGGTGCCGTCAATCGGCTTGGCGTCGGGAAAAGATGATACCTTCCGGTTCAGCGGTTCAAAGTCAGGAGAATCGGCCATCTGCGTTCCTATGCCATCCTATTTCTGCCAGTCATAGCCACGTTCGACGCGGGCGACATGAAGGCTATAGTCGCGATACCATTTGTCGCGACCCTGATCGCGAATATCGGCATGTTCCGGGTGATCGCGCCATGCTTTGGCGCTGGCGTCATCGCGCCAATAGCTGACCGTAATTCCGAAACCATCCGCCGAGCGGGCATGATCTTCACCGAGATAGCCCGGTTGCTGAGCTGCGAGCGCGCCCATTGCTAGCGCTGCGGCATGATAGGCTTCGTCACCGGTGCCGGTTCGCCGTGCGCAAAAAATGACCGCGATGGAGTTTTTTGGATGAAGTTGCATCACTAGCTTTTAACCGGTCGATTGCACCGGGCAACCGCTATTATATTTGTCACCGGCGCTGTAACGCCCTAGTAAGACGGTTTGTTCGGCCACCGGAGGATTGAGTTGACTAATAGTATCGCTAAAACGAAAGTCGCGGATCGCATCAAGACGGGGCTGGAACGGCGTCTCGGTCCCTGGGGTATTTTCTTCAAGGGCTTCCTGAAGCACCCGGTGATGGTGGGTTCGGTCATGCCGTCGTCGGACATCACGATCAAAAAGATGCTCGAACCGGTCAAATGGGATGAGTGCGACCTTTTTGTCGAATATGGTCCGGGCGTGGGCACTTTCTGCCGCCCGGTGCTTGAACGGTTGAAGCCCGGTGCAACCCTGATCGTGATTGATCTCAATGCCGATTTCATCGACTATCTGAGCAAGTCAATCCGCGACAGCCGCTTCTATCCTATTCACGGGTCCGCCGCTGATGTGCAAAAGATAATAAGCGAGCTCGGGCACGAGAAAGCCGACTATATTCTTTCCGGCCTGCCTTTCTCGACGCTGCCTGACCAGATCGGTCCCAAAATCGCCAAGGAAACCTACGCGGCTATCCGGCCGGGCGGGGCGTTTCTGGTCTATCAATTTGTCAAAAAAGCCCGCGACTTCATGGTCCCGCATTTTGACCATATCGACAGCGGCTATTCTTTCTGGAACATCTTGCCCTGCCATCTGTTCTGGGGGTGGAAGGCAAAATAGCCGTTGGTCGACGGCTGAACGACGTTCTCGTCGAAGCCGGCAATCGGTCAACCGCCCTTTACCGGCATGTTCCAACACATAATATGTGCATTTTGATCAAGAGGAAAACCCCCATGCCCCATTTGTCTCGCTCCCTGTTGCTGGCGTTGACCACCGCAGCATTGACGGTTGCTGCATCAGCACTGGCCAGGCGGCATGAGGCCGCCAAGCCAGCGCCGGTCAGCGAACTGGTCGATGCGGTCGCTATTCCTTATGAACAATTCACCCTAGACAACGGGTTGAAGGTGCTGGTGCACACCGATCGTAAAGCGCCGATTGTCGGTGTCGCGACGTGGTATAATGTCGGTTCAAAAGACGAACCCGCCGGGAAAACCGGCTTTGCGCATCTGTTTGAACATCTGATGTTTAACGGATCGGAGAACGCACCGGGTGATTTTTTCGAATATTTGCAGGAAATAGGCGCGACAGATTATAACGGTACGACCAATTTTGATCGCACCAACTATTTCGAGACGGTGCCGCGTGGGGCGCTGGAACGGGCGTTGTTTATCGAGAGTGACCGGATGGGTTATCTGCTCGGTGCGATCACGCAGAAGAAGTTGGATAACCAGCGCGGCGTCGTCCAGAATGAGAAACGGCAAGGGGACAACCAGCCCGGGGGGGTGGTTTTCTATGAAATTATCAAAAATATTTTTCCGCAAGGACATCCCTATGACCACACGGTCATTGGTTCGATGGCTGATCTTGATGCCGCCACGATAGACGATGTGCGGAACTGGTTTCGTAGCAAATATGGACCCAATAATGCCACGCTCGTTCTGGCGGGGGACATATCGGCGACTGAGGCGCGTCCATTGGTCGAAAAATATTTCGGCAAAATTGCGCGCGGGCCGACGAACGTGCCGGCTGCAGCCTCTATCCCGCAGCTCGAGAAACCCGTGCGGACGGTGATGCAAGATCAGGTCGCAGCCACCAATATCTCGCGATATTGGCCAGCGCCCGGCATCAGCGACCGCGCGTTGACCGCGCTGACCGTTGGCGCAGATATTCTGGGCGGACTTTCCAGTAGCAGACTGGATAACGCACTGGTTCGCGACGAAAAAATCGCGGTCAGCGTCTCGGCTGGCAATTATACCTTTCAGCGGGTCGGTATTTTGAGCGTTGGCGCGACGGCCAAGCCCGGTGTCGAAGCCGCCCTGGTTGAAAAGCGGATGAACGAGATTGTCGACAAATTCATCGCGGAAGGGCCAACCGAAGACGAAGTGCGCCGGGCAGCGACCGATTCCATAGCCTCGACCATTCGCGGTCTGGAGCAGGTCGGCGGATTCGGCGGCAAGGCGGTTACCCTGGCACACGGGCAGGTATTGGCCGGCGATCCCGGATTTTATGAAAATGAGCTGGAGATACTCGCGACCCTGACGCCGGCTGAAGTGAAGGCGGCGATGCAGCAATGGCTGACTCGTCCCAGCTATACGTTGACGCTGGAGCCCGGTGAACGCTCCGGTGAATATGCGGAAACGGCGTTAGAGCCCGCCGCTGATAAAGCGGATGCGGCCGATGACACGATCACGGTCAGTGTGAAGCGCGATCCTCCGGCAATCGCGGCGCTTGCGCCACTGGATTTTCCTGATGTCGCGCACATCTCACTCTCAAATGGCATGAAAGTACATTATGCGATGCGGGCAGCTGTGCCGGTGACGCGCATAGCTCTGTCTTTCAACGCCGGCAGCGCGTCGGACCCGCTTGTCAAACGCGGACTTGAAACACTGGCGCTGACCCTTTTCGAACAAGGCACGCCATCCCTTACGTCGCGTGAAATAGCAGAAGCGCAAGAACGTCTTGGCGCGCAAATCATGTTGGGCGGCGGCGCGGACCGCTCCAATTTTGAGCTGACGGCGCTATCGCCAAATCTTGAACCTTCGCTGGATTTGCTCGCCGACATCGTGCGCAATCCTGCTTTCGCCCCAGCCGAAATTGAACGGGTGCGCATACAGCAGATTACATCGATTGAGCAGCAAATGCGCAGCCCGCAGAGCATGGCATCAAATACGCTGGCGCCTTTATTATATGGCGAAGACAATCCTTATGGCGCGATGGGCAGCGGTACGGTGGAATCGGTTCAATCGATAACCCGTGCTGATCTGGTGAACTTCCAGAAGGAATGGATCCGTCCAGATAATGGCGAAATGTTCGTGGTTTCGGATCTGTCGCTGGATCGACTGAAATCGATTTTGGAGGCCAAATTCGGGAATTGGCGCGCGCCCAAAATAGCGATGGGCAAAAAGAGTTTTGCAACGCGGCCTATCAAGCCTGAGCAGGTGCGGGTTATCGTGGTCAACCGGCCCAATTCCCCGCAATCCTATATTTATGGCGGCATATTGACGCCGATGCGGGCGCAGGACGCAGATATTGTCGACCTGGACAATGCCAATAACGCGCTTGGCGGGAATTTTCTCGCGCGACTCAACATGAATCTGCGCGAGACGAAAGGCTGGAGCTACGGTGTGCGGGGCACGGTTCGGCTAACCGAAAATGCGGTGGCCTATACTGTCGCCGCGCCCGTGCAGGCGGACCGTACCGGAGATTCGCTCAAGGAACTCATTGCCGATATCGACGATTTTCTGGGCAATAAAGGGGTGACCGAAGCCGAGTTGAAGCGTGCTGTTATCAAGGAAACGCGCGAGCTGCCCGGGCAGTTCGAAACATCCGATGCGGTGCTGTCGGCGATGCAGAGCAACGCTCTTTATGACCGCCCTGATGATTATTATGAAACACTGGCGAACCATTATAGCAAACAAACCCGCGAAAGTCTGGATGCCGCTGCCCGTCGGGCGCTGGCAGCGGGCAAATTCACCTGGGTCATTGTCGGTGATGTCGACAAGATCAAAAGCCAGCTGGACGCGCTCGACATGCCGATAGAATATCGCGGCTATGAAGCTAGTGACACTGCTGTTAATAATGATGCCAGTTCAGGCGATTCGGCGGTTGGTAACGATTGATCGCCATTTGCGAGCTTAAGCGATTTAAAGGAGAATATTATGTCTGTTGCAGGTGTTTATGATTGCGTAACCAAATCCCCCATGGGTGACCAGAATTCAGTGTTGACGCTGAATGTCGACGGCGACACCGTGACCGGAACCAATGCCGGTGCGATGGGCGGCATGGATATTGAAGAAGGTAAAGTGGACGGCAATACCGCCAACTGGGTCATGAACATGACCGTCCCTATGCCAATGAAACTGGAAGCCAGCGTCACCGTTGATGGTGACGCGTTGACCGGTTCGGTGAAGGCCGGTGCATTTGGCGAAATGGCGATGACCGGAACCCGCCAGAGCTAAGCTATTCCTGGATATAAAAAGGCCGCGTCCGTTTGGACAGCGGCCTTTTTTTTGTCTGTTTTCAGATCGATCTAACGAATGACAATGCTCACTGCGCGGCGATTTTGTGCCCATGCGCTCTCGCTGGAAGCAAGTGCTTCGGGGCGTTCCTTGCCATAACTGACCGTGGTCATCCGTGGCGGGCTGACACCCAACGAAGCGAGATAGTTTTTCGCCGCATTGGCACGACGTTCACCCAGCGCGAGATTATAGTCGCGGGTGCCGCGTTCGTCGCAATGGCCTTCGATGGTGATCCGCGCATTGGGATTTTGCGCCAGCCATTGTGCCTGACTTTGCAATATGGCCTGATCTTGCGGGTCGATATTGAAGCGATCTGTATCGAACAGGACCCGGTCGGACATGGTATTGGCCAGAAAATCTCCCTGCGAACCGGGAGCATAGCCAGGCCCAACGGGACCGGTCGGTGCAGGGGTCGGCGCTTCGGTGCCGATCGGCGCCGGCGGCAATTCTTCGGGTGGTTTCTTGGCACAACCAGCCAAAACCAGGCTGGCGGTAATCAGGAGGGGGGTTGCATATTTGATCATCATATTGCTCCTATTTGAATTAGCCCTTCGGCCAGATATAGTCTTTTTTCAGTGACTTGTCGCGTATCTAATTCACGGCAGCAACGGGCCCCATGCCGGATCCGAGCCGTTCACCGGAGTCGGCAATTGGCGTTCGTTGCGGCCGGTAAGGTCGACTTGCCAGATACCGGTGCCGCCGCTTCCTTTGGTTGTCCGGAAAAACTGGATCACTCGGCCATTGGGGGCCCAGGTCGGCGCTTCATCCTGCCAGCTGTTGGTGAGCAACCGCTCGCCGCCGCCGCTGGGTGTCATCACGCCGATCCGGAAATTGCCCGCCATTTTGGTGAAGGCGATCAGGTCGCCGCGCGGGCTCCATTCCGGTGTGGCAAAGCGTCCGCCGCCAAAGCTGATCCGCCGCTCATTGCTGCCATCGGCGTTCATGACATAGAGTTGCTGGCTGCCGGAGCGGTCGCTTTCGAAGACAATCCGGCTGCCGTCGGGAGAGAAGCTGCCGCCGATATCGATGCCGGGAGAGAAGGTTAGTTGCTGCGGTCTGCCGCCGCCCGCTGCCGAAACCTTGTAGATGTCCGTATTGCCGGCAATGGCCATGGAATAGAGTATCCACTTGCCGTCGGGCGACCAGCGCGGTGCGAAGGTCGGGTTGCTACTCTGGCTGATCAGCCGCTGGCGGCCTGTGCCGATATCATAAATATAGATGCGCGGATTGCCATCGAGAAAGCTCAGATAGACGATGCTCTTGTAATCGGGCGAAAATCGCGGGGTGAGGGCAGTGGCCTGGCCGTTGGTGATGAACCGGTGATTGGCGCCGTCGCTGTCCATGATCGCCAGTCTTTTGACCCGGTTATCTTTAGGGCCAGTCTCGGCAATATAGGCGATGCGGCTGTCAAAAAACGGTGATTCTCCGCTTAGGCGGGAATAGATGGCATCGGCGCATTTATGGGCGGCTCTGCGCCAGTCGCGCGGTTCGACGATAAAGCCCTGGCGTGTAAGTTCTGTTTCCAGCGCGACGTCATAGAGATAACAGCCAACCGTCAGCTTGCCATCGGCATTGGCCCGAATAAAACCCTGAATCAGGGCAGAGGCATTGGTGCCGCTCCAATAGGGGAATTGCGGCGCGGTGACTTCCGAATAGCTGATCCCGCGGACTTGATTGCGCCCAATCGGCTTGAACAGGCCGCTTGATCGCAAGTCGCTGACGATGACATCGCTGATCTTGCCGCCCAGATCACTGGTGCTGCCGGCCAGCGTGTCCACGTTTTGCGGCGTGGGCAGGCCGGGAACGGCAATGACGAGTTCTTCCGATGCGCTATTGTCGACATCGACGGTTAGTTGAGCGTGCGCGGTCATGGTCAAGCCAACGCTGGCGATTATGCTAAGAATGAATGTTCGGACATAGGGGGCGGGCGATTGCATGAGTGGTCTCCTAGACGCCAAGATACAGGACAGGTTTGATAACCTTCCATTCGTCATAAAACTTTTCCGGGAATGTTGTGAACGGCGCAGCAAGCTGGACCGCCGCAATGGCGCGTTCCTGATGGATATCAACCTGCGACCGGTTGCTTGGTGTGGTGCCGGTTGTAGTGGCTGTGGGTGTGCCGATGATCCGGCCGCTGCTGTCGAGACGCGCCGTGACCGTGGTTCGCAAGAGTTCGGCATCGGCGCCTGTCGGAGGACGCCATTTCTGTTTGATCAGCCGGTATAATTCACGCTCCAGCGAGGCCACAGCTGCTGGAGAAGCCTTTTCTGCTGCTATATTCTGGTTCCGGCTGACGGAAGGTGCATCAGTAACGCCTTTCAGGAAGTCATCACCCAATCGCGAGCCACGTGGCTTTACTTCGGGTTTCGGTGCCGCCTTGGGCGCAGCGCTGGCCGGTTTGTCCGGTCGCCGGCGGGGTTCGCGGGAGACAGGGGCCGGTCTGACGGCCGGTGTCGGTTTTGCTTCTGCTTTCGGTGGTTCGGGCAATGGTTCCGGTTCGACAAAACTGCTTTCTTCCGGCGCACCAAGCTCCGGTGCTACGCTGGTCGCCGGGGTGATATTGGCGGGATTGGGAGCGGCGCTTTCCAGCCCCACTTCATCGACAATCATCACTTCGATCGGTTTGTTGCGAAATGCCTCATTGGTGCCGGTCAGGACACTCAATGATAGCGCGCCGAACAGGGCTAGATGACCCGCAGCCGCTATTCCCAAGCCAATTTTTTCAGCTTTTTCCATATCAGCGGCCCACTATTACGGTGTCTCGGATGAACCTGTAGTGACCAGGGAAACCCGGTTCAATCCTGCCCGGTTCAGTTCGCCCATCACGCCCATGATAAGCCCATAGTCGAGAGTCTTGTCACCGCGTAACATGATCTGGCGCGGATCCTCCGGATTTTGGTCGGCTGCAATTTCGCGTAATCTTGTCGCCACAGCGCCGCGGTTCAGCTCTTCGTCCTCAATAAAGACCCGGCCTTCACTATCGATCGAAATCTGGACCGGCTCCTGATCCTGTTCCAGCGCATTGGCGCGGCTTTCCGGCAGGTCGACGGGCACGCCAGCCACCAGCAGCGGCGCCGTCACCATGAAAATGATCAGGAGCACCAGCATCACATCGACAAAGGGCGTGACGTTGATCTCGGCCATCGGCGCCCGCCCGCGACTGCGCCCGCGCCTGCCAATTCCGGATCCCATATTCATGCCCATGATCAGTCTCCAAGCTCCAGTTCGCGGCTGAGCGTTGCGTGGAAGCCATCGGCAAAACGGCCCATGCGGGCCTCCAGCTTGTTCAGGCCGTGGGAGAAACGGTTATAGGCAATGACGGCCGGAATGGCCGCAAACAGACCAATGGCTGTGGCGAACAGCGCCTCGGCAATGCCGGGAGCGACCACCGCCAGAGAACTATTCTGTTCAGCCGCAATCGCCGAGAAACTCCGCATGATGCCCCAGACAGTGCCAAATAGACCGACAAAGGGTGCGACACTGCCGACTGTGGCGAGAAAATTTAGCCGGTCGGCAATCCGATCCACTTCATGGGCAATAGTTGTGTTCATTGCAATGGCCAGCCGCTGCCTTGTACCCTCCCGGTCAATCGGTCCCTTGGAGGTTGAACGGCGCCACTCCTTGACACCGGCGGCCAGGACCTTCGCGCTGGGCAGGGAGGACTGGCCATATTCTTCGAAAAACTTGTCGAGATTCTCAGTTTTGGCGAAAGTCAGTTCGAATTTCTCTGATTTTCGAGCGATTTTCCCAATGTTCATGCCAAAGCTGACGATGATTGTCCATGTCCACATGCTGGCCAGCAGCAGGCCGATCATCACCGACTTGACGACAATATCGGCTTCCATGAAGAGCATGAATGGAGAGAAATTGCCGGTGGTCGCCCCCAGAGAAAGTTGGTCTAGCAAGATTTATTATCCTTCATTTCATATCAGCCTGATCCATGACGCTCGCAAAAGCCTTTGTCCACGCTTTCGGCTGTCGCCTCGGACGTCCGGCGGGGGTAAGAAAAGCCGCGTGAACGGAAGCTGACGTAATCTGGTCCGAACCGCGCATGATCGTCTGGTCGATAATCACACTGGCGGCACGCAGTGTCTCGACCGTGCTGACAACGACCAGATCATCATTCAGTTTCGCCGGCAACAGATATTTCATCGTCAGATCGACCACTGCATAGACGCCTTCGCCGCTTTCATAGGCTGCGCCCTGATCCATATCGAGCAGGCGGAGCATGTCGGAACGCGCCCGTTCCATATAGCGCAAATAATTGGCGTGATAGACTATACCGGAAAAATCCGTGTCCTCGAAATAGATGCGGCAGGCGAAATAATGTTTTCCATCAACAAAGCGGCCATCAAATGGCTTGATATCGGCGGGAATTTCCATGGTCCGGACATTAGGGCTATGTCGTCAAACGCGAAAGGGTGAAATGCGCTGCGAGGGATCACTGGACGCAAATATGACTCGATTGAACCGGCGGCGCCCGCTTCGCTACTTTCCGATCAAATAGATACTGGCCATAGTTTTCAGGCCATAGCTCTTCGGAAAGAACGGTGCCGGTTTCCAAAATCGACTTGAGGTTGCTGAGCACGGCTGGCCATCCATCGCGGACGCCGGTGTCAATCCGCGATCCGGGCTCCAGTTCGCTATGGGTCACGGTGAGCTTTGTGTCGGGTCCCAAAGGAGTCAGTTCATAGATCACGCGTGAAATCGTCGCCGGACTGTCCGCTTCCTTTACGAAGGACCATGTCCAGATCATTTTATGGGGCGGTTGGATTTCGACGATCCGGCCGCAAGTGTCGATTGTGCCGTTGTCATCGCTGCGGACATGGTTCCATCGCGAGCCCGGCTGCCAGTCGGATTCATTATAATGGCCCCAATAGGTTTTGGTCAGACCCCGGTCGATCAGGCCGTTCCAGACTTGTTCCGCAGTGGCCTTGATGAAGATTGTATAGACAAAATCCGGCGCACAGGGCTCGCCGGTTGATGCGCGTGTTTCAATGGTTGCGGTTTGCTTGTCCGGCACGCCGTTTCTCCTCTGGCTTGCTGCTGTTTAAAATCGGTCAGCGCTGCAATCCGGGCATCCTCGAACTTGCCGACCCAGCGTTGGGCGATATCGCCGAGCGGAACGGGATTGAGATAGTGCAGTTTCTCCCGGCCCTGCCAGTGGACGGAGACGAGATTGGCTGATTCGAGAATATGCAGATGCTTGGCCACCGCCTGGCGTGACATCGCCATGCCGCTATGCAGATCGCCTATATTTTGGCCATTTTTGATGAAAGGCCGGTCCAGCAGAGCGCGGCGGGTTTCATCGGCAAGGGCGGCAAAGACATCGGTCATGCACTTTTATATGCAACCAAAAGGTTGCCTGTTAAGCTCGCAAAAGGCTTCATTGGCCCGAACTTTGACGAACTTTGGATGAAATCAGCGTGCGCAGCCGATGCACAAATGGGCGGCCGGGTCTATTTCGAGGCGCCCATAGGCAATGGCTTCGCCGCATTCGGCGCACCAGCCATATTCGTCTTCGGCGATCCGGTTCAGGGCCATTTCTATTCTCGCCCGATCGCTGGTTCGGCGCCGCGCTTCGGCCTGGGCCATTTCCTGCTGCTGCATCGCGTCCATCCGCGACAAGCGGCCAACGCTTTGCTGGTCGAGCTCGACCGGCCCCCGCCAGCTGGCACCCTCCTTGTCGCGCGCCTTCAGTTCGGCCTGCTGTTCGCGCAGCTTGTGCGCAAAATGGTCAATCTGCTCGCTGGTCAGTCCGCTGTCCATTGGCCTGTCCCTGCCTCAAAGCAGCGGGCATTTGTTCCAGCCGGGGCCTCGGACGGCGCGACCCGGGCGGGCTCCGGTCATTTTGCCGTCGCTTAGCACTGGTTCGCCATTGACCAGAACATGATGCATGCCGACAGCGAATTGCTGCGGCTGCGCATAGGTCGCGGTATCGGCAATCGTGGCGGGATCAAAAATCACGACATCGGCATATTGGCCAGCGGCCAGGCTGCCGCGATCTTTCAGCCCGAGATTGCTTGCTGGCATGCTGGTCAGGCGCCGCACCGCATCGGCCAGACTGGTGCGCTTTTCCTCGCGGACATATTTGCCGAGCAGCCGGGCGAAATTTCCATAGGTTCGGGGGTGGGTGGAAGATTTCAGGAACACACCGCGAGGGGCCTGGG
>JABMNS010000245.1 GCA_013204445.1 Sphingomonadales bacterium | reverse complement strand
GATGCGGAATATTATCGGGAACGGTTCCGCTGCGCACTCGCAGAATTTCGCATACGATCAAAACTTGCCAATAACCGGCTGGCTGCAATCGGCTATTGCATGGGCGGTGAAATCGTTCTCGAAATGGCGCGGGGGGGAGAGGATATTGCTCTCGTGGTCAGTTTCCACGGCCTGCTGGCGACACCTTCGCCGGCCAAGCGCGGGATTATAAAATCGCGCATTCTGGTCTGCCATGGCCGGGCGGCCCCCCTTGTCCCACCCAAGCAGATGCGCGCCTTTCTTGAAGAAATGGATATTGCTGGCGCCGATTGTCACGTGCATATCTATTCTGGCGTCCTGCACGGATTCACCGACAGCAGCAGCAATTCAAAGTCGCTCGAAGCCGTCCGCTATAACGCATCGGCAGACCGGCAAAGCAAGGCCGCCATGCTCAGCATGTTTGACGAGGTGTTTGAAACCAACAGAACAGCGGACCAATATTAGGCCTGGTGTTCCATAGGTTGGCGAACAACTGATCTAGGGCCAGAGAGGCGCTAAACGGTTTATTTCTGTTATCTTTCGGCAAATACACACAATCTATCATGACCGAATGACACGGGTTTCTTTGACAGATCGTTGGCAACAGTTTGTCGAAATATTGTCACATTTTGCTGTATAATCCCGACATCAAGTCAGGGACATTTCAACTGAAAGGTTGCTAGCCATGACCATGCAACAACATCGCCCAACCTCCGCGACAACGGCTGCACTGGTGCGCCAGATACCCGATCTCAACTCGGCCTTTTTCTCGATATTGGAACCCGGGGCCACTATTCCCCGCCATCGCGGGGTTACGCGGGGTCCGGTCACCTGCCATCTCGGATTGATCATTCCCGATACGCCGGAGAAATGCGTGATGAAGGTCGAAGATAATGAGCTGCTCCGGGGAGCCGGGCAAATCGCTGATCTTCGATTATAGCGCCTGTCACGAAGTGCATAACCGGGCGGATCAGCGCCGGGCCATCCTGCTGATCCAAGAGAAGCAGCCGATGCGCTTGCTTAACCGGCTTGCCGATAATCTTGCCCTACGAGGCATTCGCCGGTCACCCTTTGTGCAGGATCCCCGGCGAAACTTCGATAGGTGGAAGAGTCCTATAAGCAGGCGGGGCAGAATGAACCCGGCTGATCAGAGTGTTCAGGCAACCGCGAACATCTCGGGATCCAGCGCCATGATAGCATCGCTGCCACCTTCAATTTTGCGGCGGAGCGATGCGGTATCCGGCAGAAAACGTTCCGCGAAATATTGCGCGGTCACCAGCTTGGCTTCGTAATATTTCGGATTGTCCGTACCCGCTTCCAATGCGGCCTGGGCCGCCTTGCTCATCCGCAACCACATCAGTCCGAGCGATACAATGCCCATCAGATGCATATAATGATAGGCGCCGGCGCCGGCATTATTTGGATTGGTCATGCCATGTTGCATGAACCACAAGGTCGATTTTTGTAGTTCGCCATTGGCTTTTTCCAGAGCTTCGGCAAATCCGGCAAGCTTTTCGTGGCCTTTTGCTTCGGCAATCTCGTCGGCTACGACTTTGAAAAATGCCTGGATCGCACGGCCACCATTCTGGCCCAATTTGCGCCCGACCAGATCCATCGCCTGGATACCATTGGTGCCTTCGTAGATCATCGCAATCCGCGCGTCGCGTACGAACTGTTCCATGCCCCATTCACGGATATAGCCATGTCCGCCATAGACTTGCTGCGATTCCGTGCAGATGTCATAGCCCTTTGCCGTACCATAGCCCTTGATCACCGGCGTCAGCAGGCTGACCAGGTCATTGGCCAATCGGCGCTCTTCCTCGGTTTCAGCCTTGTCCGCCAGATCAACCTGCAACGCACCCCAGAGAACCAGACCGCGCATCGACTCTGTAAAAGCCTTGCCGTCCATCAGCATCCGGCGAACATCGGGGTGAACGAACAATGTGTCCGCTTTTTCTTCCGGATCCTGCGCTCCGGTCAGCGCCCGGCCCTGGCGACGATCGCCCGCATAGACAACAGCATTTTGATAGGCAATTTCGCCCTGAGCCAGACCTTGCAGACCAACTCCCAAACGCGCGGCGTTCATCATGATGAACATGGCGCGCAGGCCTTTATTCTCTTCGCCGACCATATAGCCAGTGGCGCCATCATAGTTCATCACGCAGGTAGCATTGCCGTGGATGCCCATTTTTTCTTCGATCGAACCACAGCTGACGCCATTGCGCTCGCCCAATGATCCATCTTCATTGACCAGAAATTTCGGCACGATGAACAGTGAGATGCCTTTGGAACTATCTGGTGCGCCCGGCGTCTTTGCCAGAACCAGATGGATAATATTTTCCGCCATGTCATGCTCACCGGCAGAAATGAAAATCTTCTGCCCCGTGATCGCATAGCCGCCGGATATGGGTTCCGCCTTAGTCCGGATCAGACCCAGGTCGGTGCCACAATGCGCTTCGGTCAGGTTCATCGTCCCAGTCCATTTTCCGGAAATCATCTGGGTGGCGTAGACCTGTTTTTGCTCTTCGCTGCCTTCGGTGAGAATCGATGCAATGGCGCCCTGTGTCAGGCCGGTGTACATTTCCAGCGCCTGATTGGCCGAAACCATGAATTCCATAACCGCATTGCCGACCACACGCGGCAATCCCTGACCACCATATTCTTCGGGCGAAGACAATGTGGTCCAGCCGCCTTCGGTCAGTTGCTGATAGGCCTCCTTGAAGCCCTTGGGTGTAGTAACGCTGCCATCTTCATGACGGGTGCAGCCTTCCTCATCGCCCGATTGATTGAGCGGGTGGAGCACTTCGGTCGAAAATTTTCCAGCCTCGGTCAGAATCGCGTCGACCATTTCCGGTGTCGCATTTTCAAAACCGGGGAGGTTGGCATATTTTTCCAGATTGAGAACTTCGTTGAGGATGAACCGGACTTCGCCGATGGGTGCGGTGTAACTGGGCATGATTTTCTGCTTTCTGCTCAAATGGGGTTGCCGGATATTACCGGCGTCTATCCTCTATTGATGCTGTGCTTATGTGTCCGCTCTGGCGTCCTGCACAATCTTTATAAAACCGGTCAGTTCCTTGATCGAACTGTCGATGTCGGCGCGCTGTTTCTTCAGCGTATCGACCTTTTCCTGACATTTTTCGACGGTGACCTGCATCTGCGTCTTCCGGCCATCGCCAAGGTCATAGAGATCGATCATCTCGCGGATTTCGGTCAGGCTGAATCCGACATTTTTCGCCCGCATGATCCAGGCAAGCCGCGCCCGGTCGCGCTTGGTATATATTCGGGACAGGCCCTTGCGGTGCGGAGCGATCAGCCCCTCATCCTCATAGAATCGCAAGGCCCGGGCAGTAACGCCAAATTCGTCCGACAGGTCGGATATCGTATAGGTTTCCCGATTCTGCAGATCGGGCGTATCAATTTCGGCATGGCTTGGTGACTGTGACATGGCCCCCATATAGCTTACGCTAACGTAAACGTCAATCTTAGCCGCCAGGGCATAGATTTTCGAAATCGCGACCGCCGGTTGACCGGGCAACCGCGTCACCTTCCCCGATCATGAAGAAACTGACCCCCTCGAACCCGGCGCGCGAGCTGCAATAGCTCGCACAACCATCGGGAAGACCGCCGGGAAGACTCAATTCGACGCCATCAAACCGGGCCGTAAAGCTGCATTTTTCCTCGCTGTTGAGGGTAATTCGGACCTTTTCACCACTGCGCTCGGCCTCGCCCAGCCCTTCGCATTTGATGTCCGGCCCGAACACCGCGATCATCCCGATCTGATAGCCGTTTTCGTCATTCCCAACCGCGCAAAAACTATCTGTTCCCAAATCGCTTTTGCGTTCAAAAGCTCCGGAAAGCGTGACATTGCGGACATCGGGAATGACACCGGCGTCAATCGCCGCCTGCTCGAGCAGAGTAACGGCCGCGACGGCTTTTCCGGAATCCGGTTGCCCCTCGCCACAGCCCGTCAGAAAAAGCGCAAGAAAAAGCGCAACGCAGTGCCTCATGGGACCGGCTCCAGCTTGCCGTCGACGATTTTGCGGTAAAAGCAGCTGGTCTGGCCGGTGTGGCAGGCGGGACCGGCGGGCACCACCTTGATCCACAGCGCGTCCTGATCGCAATCAATACGCATCTCGGTCACCGTTAGGATATTGCCCGATGTTTCGCCCTTCTTCCAAAGACACTGGCGACTGCGGGAATAGAAATGCGCCACACCGCTATCCTG
>JABMNS010000244.1 GCA_013204445.1 Sphingomonadales bacterium | reverse complement strand
ATTTCGCGAGATTGGCGGCCATGCCGCCGCCCATATTGCCAAGGCCGATAAATCCGATTTTCATTCTAGTCTCCAGTGATTTTCAGCGAAACAAAGCAATACAGCTTTGCAAGGTAGAAGCAGCTATTCTTAACGTCCCTTCCATTGGCCTTCGCGCTTTTCGATAAACGCAGCCATGCCCTCTTTCTTGTCTTCGGTCGCGGTCAGGATTTGGAATAAGCGCCGTTCGTGCACCAATCCTTGTTCTAGGTTATTCTCGAAGGCCGAATTGACCATTTCCTTGTTCACCTGTGCGGCCATCGGCGGCATCGAGGCGACGAGAGCGGCAGTTTTCATCGCTTCGTCGAGCAGATCATCATGCGGCACCACGCGGGCAACCAGGCCAGAGCGCTCGGCTTCTGCGGCATCCATCATCCGGCCAGTCAGGCACATTTCCATCGATTTGGACTTGCCGATCGCGCGCGTCAGCCGCTGCGAACCACCCATGCCGGGCGCTACGCCCAACTTGATTTCCGGCTGGCCGAATTTCGCCTTGTCGCTGGCAATGATGAAATCCGCCATCATCGCGAGTTCACAACCACCACCTAGCGAGAAACCATTGACCGCCGCGATCCAAGGCTTGCGGGTCGCCTTGACGATATGGCTGGTCCATTTGGCGAAGAAATCCTCAAGATAGAAATCAGCAGCGGACTTGTCGTACATTTCCATGATATCAGCACCAGCGGCAAAGGCTTTGTCACCGGAACCGGTTAGAACGGCGCAATGCTGAGTTTCGTCCGCTTGAAAAACAGCGAAGGCATCGATCAGTTCGTCGAGCACCTGGCTGTTAAGCGCGTTCAGCGATTGCGGCCTATTGAGGGTGATCAGGGTAACCTGGCCGGTTTTTTCGGTCAGGATGGTTTCATAAGTCATAGCGGTTTCCATTCTTCATCTGCCGGTAACGGCGCGAAAATATTGTCGATCCAGTCGGTGGTGACTGCCTCTGGCGTTGACGGGTTCCATTTCGGATCATTGTCCTTTTCTATAATCAGTGCCCGCACGCCCTCGAGGAAATCGTGCATCACCAGCACATGATAGCCAATTCGATATTCGTTGCGCATTTCATCGGCGAAACTCTCCATCGCCGCGCCTTCCTTGAGCTGGCGTAGGGCGACCTTGCAGGTCTGCGGGCTTTTGGTACCTAGTGTATCGCGCTCCTTGGCGGCCCAGTCACTGTCATTGGCTTCCAGCTCTGCCAAAATATCTTCAAATCGGTCCGAAGCAAAAAACTTGTCGATCTTGTCGAGATTTTTGGCGACTCGCGCTTCCGGAATATTGCCCGAAAGTTGACCCAATATGCCTTCAATACGGTCAGGTTTTTCCGAAATCCGCTGCTTGGCTTCTTCCAGAGCCTCGGACTGCAGATAATGGGTAGCGATGCCCACTTCCTTGCACTCGGCGCCATCTAGTCGCGCGCCGGTCAGCGCCAGAAACTGTCCCAGTCGTCCTTCGAGCCGCGACAAATACCAACCGCCACCAACATCGGGGAACAGACCGATCCCGGTCTCCGGCATGGCAAAGCGCGTATATTCGGTCGCCACCCGATATTTGGCCGGTTGCGAAATACCGACGCCGCCGCCCATGGTGATTCCGTTCATGAGGGCGACGACGGGCTTGGGATATTCAAACAATAGATGGTTGAGCTGATATTCCTTGTAGAAAAACTCGCGCCCCTCTTTGCCGTCGGTCATGCCGGATTCGCGCAACATCGCAATATCGCCGCCAGCACAGAATCCCCTGCCTTCGCTATGGTCGATGATCACCGCTTCGACTTGATCATCGTCGCGCCATTCGAGCAGCGCGTCGATCATCCCAAGACACATGTCGAGGTTGAGCGAATGGATAACTTTGGGTCGGTTCAAGCTGATATGGCCAACCCGACCGGCTTTTCTGATGATAAGATCTTCTGTCATAATGTACCTTATTGCCGGAGCAGTTCGCGCGATACGATCATCCGCATGACCTGATTGGTGCCCTCCAAAATACTGTGCACCCGCAAATCGCGCCAAAAGCGTTCGATTGGATAATCCTGCAAATAGCCGTAACCACCAAAAAGTTGCAGCGCGTCGTTGACAATCTTGCTGCCATTGTCGGTTGCCAGCCGCTTGGCCATCGCCGCGAATTTTGTTTTGTCCGGCGCGCCTTCGGTCACCTTGGCGGCTGCCAGATAAAGCAGCGCCCGCGATGCTTCGAGGTCGGTTGCCATATCGGCGAGCATGAACTGGGTGTTTTGAAAATCGCTGATCGCCTTGCCAAATTGCTTGCGCTCTTTGGTATAATTGACCGCTTCATCCAGACAGCGTTGCGCGCCGCCCAACGAACAGGCGCCGATGTTCAACCGACCACCATCCAGACCGGCCATGGCGATGCGAAAGCCTTCGCCCTCGTCACCAACACGGTTTTCAACGGGCACCCGGACATTGTCGAAATTCACCTGAGCGGTGGGCTGCGAATGCCACCCCAGTTTCTTCTCCTGCGCGCCAAAGCTGACGCCCTCCATGTCTTTTTCGATTACAAGACAGGTGACGCCCTTTGCGCCATGATCAGATGTGCGCGTCATAGTGACGTAAATCTCATTCTCCCCACCGCCGGAAATAAACTGCTTGGAACCGTTGACGATATAATCATCGCCGTCACGAACGGCCTTGGTCTTCAGCGAGGCCGCATCCGATCCCGCTCCGGCTTCGGTCAGGCAATAGCTGGCGATCTTCTCCATCGGCACGAGATCGAGGAGATATTTGTCCTTCACCGCCTGTGATCCATATGTATCAATCATCCAGCTTGCCATATTGTGGATCGAGATAAAGGCGCTGGTCGAGGGACAGCCATAAGCCATCGCTTCCATGATGATCGCCGATTCGAGCCGTCCCAGGCCAATGCCGCCCGATTCCTCGGACACATAGATGCCCCCGAAACCAAGGCCTGCTGCCTGCTTGATCGTATCGCGCGGGAATATGTGCTTTTCATCCCATTCGGACGCAAACGGCGTAATCGCATCAGCAGTAAATTTCTGCGCCATTTCCTGAATGGCAAGCTGGTCTTCGGTCAGGGTAAATTGGGTCATAACTATTTCTTGTTCTTCGCTATTTGCGCGGCGGTTGATTCAACGCCCCGCATTACCCGCAAGATGTTGCTGCGTGCAATCTTTACGAGATCGGCAGCGCTATAGCCGCGCCTTGCCAGTTCGGCAAATAGCACCGGATAGGTCGAAACATCACCGAGATCATCGGGCGTGAAGGTGATACCATCATAATCACCGCCAAGGCCAATATGGTCGATTCCGGCAACAGCGCGGATATAATCGATATGGTCGGAGATATCCTTTGCCGTGACCGGCGGCATCGGATGCGCATCATGCCAGTTTGCGAGAGCGGCTGAGCGCGCCGCCGCATCGCCGGGATATAAAGCCGCCGAGCGCGCTTCCTCTGCCTTTTGCGCGGCGTCCCAGTCCCTGTTCGTCGCACTGACATAAGATGGCACGAACGTGACCATCACCACCCCGCCATTGGCCGGCAGCCGTTGTAGAATTGCATCCGGTACATTGCGAGGATGCCTGGTTACACCATCGGCGGAGCTATGACTTAATATCACCGGCGCCCTGGTCGCATCAAGGGCGTCATTCATCGTTGCCTCGGAAACATGGCTTACATCGACCATCATACCGAGCCTGTTCATTTCCTGCACCACCGAAACACCAAATTCCGACAGACCGTCGCTTTCCGGCGCATCGGTTGCGCTATCGGCCCAGTCGAGTGTTCTCCAGTGGGTCAACGTCATATAGCGCGCGCCGAGCGCATAGGTTTGACGCAGCACGGCAAGCGAATTTCCGATCGAATGGCCGCCTTCCATGCCAATCAGCGATGCGATCCGGCCATTTTTTTGCGCCACCTCCACGTCTGCTGCGTTCAATGCAAGCTGCAAGTCTTCCGGATATTCATCGACCAAGCGGTGGACGATATCAATCTGCTCGATCACCCGCTGGACCGCTTCAAATTCCGGCAGCTCCGGGTCGATCCAGACCGACCAGAATTGACCGCCTACTCTGCCCTGTCGAAGCCGCGCAATATCGGTGTGCATCGGGTTCGGATTGGTACCTTTGGTTGGGACTGTGTTGCGAAAGTCGAATTGCGAAAAATCACTGTTGAAGCGCTCAGCAATCTGTTCTGGTGCGTCATTATGTCCGTCGATGACTGGATTTTTGGCGAGCACCTGCTGCGCGACTTGTTCCGGCGTTTGCGCCGATGCCGATGACACCCCCACCGCAGCGATGACGAGGGCAAGGCTACCAACCATATGTATAGTTTTCATGCATATCGGTCTAGTCACGCAGTACCCTCTCGGCAAATAGCTTTTTTGCTATTTTTTGATCATTACGCTTATTAATAGTGATAGCCGATTTTTTTCCGCGGCCAGCATCTGCGTGCGGGTGCCGTCGGCAAATTCGACATCCGGCTCCATATTGGCGATCGGAGCCATCAACCGTTAAATAACCGTTCATCAGGCCGCGCTTTTTCAAACCAGCCCGCATGGCATCGCGTTTTATTTTGTCTTTTTGCCCTCATCCAAAAATGGAAAGCGATACCAGGGGCGATAATTGGGCTTGTTTTTCAACCATGTTTCCGCCGCATCAATATCGGCAAGGAATTCCGTTACCGATGCCGCGGGTAGCTTGATATGATGGGCAGTATGATTGGCCAGCAAATGGCCCGCCTAAGCATAGGCTGCAATATCAGCGGCGTCATTGTCATCGGCGGTAATCCGTCCCGGGCTGATAAAAAAGACCGCTTGTTCGATGCCCGCGGTTTTCAGCGCCTCGATCAACAATCGAGGCCGTTCGTCAGGCTCCAGAAAAGCGCGGGCACTGTGCGGGGCATCATCAAAGCCGAAGGCAATACGATAGTCGGATATGGCGACCGGAAATGGCTCGGCTACAGTCTCGCTCGCAACATATTCCGGGCGCCAGGAGGCGAACAAAATAATCGCCAGCAATACCGATGGCAGGAATAGCCGCGGCGATAGCGCTAGAAACGCTGCCACCGGATCTGAGTTACACAAATACTCATGCTCGCCATGTCCACCCGTAATGCCAGAATTTCCAGCATTTTGCCTCGCTTGTCCTGATTTGGAACTCTACGAGGTAAATGCGCCAGCCGGACTATTATCCCATGATCGGGATGATAAAGGCATCTTTGTGGTCGCCGACAAAATCCATCAATATGGCAGAGCTTATGCCAGCTTGCGCATCACGTCACCAAACAACTCTTCATCGCTCGGCAATGTTTTCGTGACCGCCAACGGCTTGGAAACCCAGGTTTCGTTGATCAAGTCGCGCCAGGTGATGTTGTTATTGGTGCCGTTGCCGCCCCAGCTTCCGCAACCCAGCGAGAAGGTCTGGCGCATGCCGTTCCACAGATTACCGCTGTTTGAGGCGGATTGTGGCTGGTTCACCATCACGCGCGATGTATGGGTCGCATTGGCGAGCTTCATTATATTGTCATCGGATTGCGAATAAATTCCGCAACTATGCCCCTGCCCCTGATAGGATTGAATATTATTTGTAAACTCAATCGCCTCATCGATGTCTTTGACACGATATAGCGCCATAATGACTGTCAGCTTCTCACCCGAGAATAGAAAATCCGGCCCATATCCGGTTTCCGGAACCATAAAGAATGTGCGGCCTTCGGGCAGGTTGAACCCTGCCATACCAGCAATTTTCTCGGCCGGCTGAGCAACAATCGCTGTATTGAAACGACCGTCGGGCCATAGTGCATCCTGCAATTTCTGTTTTTCTTCTTCATTTACCAGATAGCCACCCTGATGTTTCAGCTTTTCGACCATTTCGTCATAGATTGCGTCGACCAGAAGGACGCTATTGTCGGATGAACAACTTGCAGCGAGATCAAGCGTTTTGGAGATACGGATTTTTTCAGCAGCATCTTCGAGATCAGCCGTTTCGTCTACCGTAATGACGGCGTTACCAACACCAACGCCCAGAGCAGGTGTTCCGCTGGAATACGCCGCCGTCACCATCGCGCCGCCGCCGGTCGCGAGAACACGGTCACATTGACGCATCAACTCGGTCGTCTTTTCAACCGATGGCACATCGATGCTCAAGACCAGATCGGCGGGAGCACCCATTTTCACAATGGCATCGCGCATCAAATCGCAAATCAGCTTGTTCGTCAGCTTAGCCCGCGGATGCGGCGCAACGATGATCGAATTACGGCCCTTGACGGCTGAAATCGCCTTGATAACCGGAGTGGCCTCTGGATTAGTAGAAGGTGACAAAGCGCCGATAACGCCCACGGGCTTAGCGATTTTCACGATGTTGCGTTCGTGGTCTTCTTCCAGAATTCCAACCGATTTATCATTGATGATATCAAATAATGTCGCACGGGTTTTGCGGAATATCTTCAGATATTTGCCATCATAATTACCCAGCTGTGTTTCATCCACGGTGTGTTGGGCGATTTTTTCGGCGACCGATTCCTCTGCCACGGCCCAGACCATCGCACGGATCAGTTCATCAACCTGTTCTTGTGTATAATTTTCAATCTGCGCTTGTGCGGCACGGGAACGAGCAACCAATTCGGCGATTTCATCGGCAATCGGGTCATTCGGGTTGGTAGTTGTATCCAGCATGGTTTCAATTCCTGATAATTTCTGCCCCATTGGCCTTTTTTCTGTGATTCGCATATTAGTGCAATATATTCCTGAACTGTATAAATTACCGCAGATGCCCATGCAACGGCCAATCCGTTATCATTTGCAACCATGTATGCGCGCTATTTAATTGACTGGTCTGTGCCGCTGCTTATTCCGACATCTAACAGGAACTTGATCACTATCGAACACCCACAAGCAATGGCCCGGCGAAAAACGGCGCAAATCGGACAGAACCGGCCGATGGCAGGAATCGTCACCCGGCTGGGTGCCATGCTGTCGCTGGGCATCATGTTTGCCTTTGTTAAACTTGCCGGACAACAAGGCGTGCATGTCACCGAAAGTCTGTTTTATCGCCAACTGATCGCGATGCCGCTGATCTGTTTCCTGATCTGGCGCAGCCAGTTTGGCTGGCCGTCGATCATTTCGAACAAGCACAAGCTCCACATCTTGCGCTCCTGTCTCGGTATTTTCGCCATGGGCCTGAATTTCTGGGCGATGACCTTGCTGCCGCTCGCCGACGCGATCACGATAAGCTTCACCGTTCCCATTTTCGCTACCCTGTTCGCCGCGTTGATCCTGAGGGAGAAGGTCGGTATCCGGCGCTGGTCGGCGATCCTGATCGGCTTTGTTGGGGTGCTGATCGTAATCCAGCCGGGATGCTCGCTGATTCCGGCCTTTGGTGCAGCGGTCGCGTTGGCCGGAGCGCTGGTGACAGCTTCGGTGACGCTGGTCATCCGCATATTGGGTCGCACTGAAACCAGCTTCGTCACGATCTTCTGGTTCTCCGTCTACACCCTGCCCGCGCTGACCATTTGCGCCTTCATCTATGGCGGCGGCCATGATGCACAGACATGGGGCTATCTGCTAGGTATCGGCATTTTCGGTGCGTTCGGGCAGCTGGGGATCACCCAGTCGCTGCGCTATGCGCCGGTGTCGACGATCGTCCCGATGGACTATAGCGCGCTGATCTGGGCGACCACCTTCGGTATCGCGATCTTCGGCCAATATCCCGGCCTGTCGATCTGGCTCGGCGCGCCGATCATCATCGGTTCGGGTCTGTTTATCGCGTGGCGCGAACATGTAAGGGCAAGCAAGCTGATGGTTGCCAAGGCGGAGCCAAGCGCATAAACTAACGCGACCAGCGGGGGGGGGTACAGCCAAGCCCCACCCGTTCGAAGCAGTCGGGCTAATAGCCGTTTTGCGGCTTGAGGTCGAAATGAGAACCGCAGACTTCTGAGCTCTTTGGAGGCCCGACCTGGCATAAAACAGGGTCGCACGGATGCTGTATCCCCGGCTTCTCCTTTTTCGCCCAAAGCGAACATGATGAGACCATCATCGTTCCATTGATACCCATATCAAGCCCCGCTAAAGTTGCTTGCGTCTGAGCCGCAGCGCATTACCGATTACCGATACCGAGGACAGGCTCATCGCGGCGGCGGCGATCATCGGGCTGAGCAAGATGCCGAACCAGGGGTATAATATGCCCGCAGCCACCGGCACGCCCAGCGCGTTGTAGATAAAGGCAAAGAACAGATTCTGCCGGATATTGACCATGGTCAGCTGGCTGAGACGGCGCGCCTTGGCGATGCCGCCGAGATCGCCCTTGACCAGAGTGATGCCGGCGCTTTCCATGGCGATATCGGTACCGGTGCCCATCGCGATGCCGATGTCGGCCTTGGCCAGTGCCGGGGCGTCGTTGATGCCGTCGCCGGCCATCGCGACCCGTTTGCCGGCAGCCTGTAACTCGCTGATCACGCGATGCTTGTCCTCAGGCGAGACATTGGCGTGGATTTCGTCGATCCCGATCATCTTACCGACCGCCTGCGCGGTCGCTTCGGCGTCCCCAGTCAGCATGACCACATGGAGACCGGCCTTGTGCAGCGCCTTGATTGCCTCCACCGTGGTCGACTTGACCGGATCGGCGACACCGATCAGGCCGGCCGCCTTGGCATCGACCGCGACAAACATCACCGTCTGGCCCTGCGAGCGGCCATCATGCGCTTTCGACATCAGGTTAGCATTGGTTGCACCCATCCGTTTCATCATCTTTTCATTGCCGATCGCGACCCGTTTATTCTCGACCGTCGCTTCGACGCCTTCGCCTGTGACCGATTGGAAATCGCTCGCTGACGCGAGCTTCAGATTTCGGTCTTTTGCGCCTTCGACAATCGCGGCGGCCAGAGGATGTTCACTGGCCAGCTCGATAGCGGCAACCAGTGCAAGCAATTCGTCCGCGTCGAGCCCGCTTTCCGGCTCTACCGAGACCAGCTTGGGCTTGCCTTCCGTCAGGGTGCCGGTCTTGTCGACGACGATCGTGTCGATCTTTTCAAAGGTTTCGAGCGCTTCGGCGTTCTTGATCAGGATGCCATTTTGCGCGCCCTTGCCGGTGCCGACCATGATCGACATCGGGGTAGCGAGGCCCAGGGCACAGGGACAGGCAATGATGAGAACGGCGACGGCGTTGACCAGACCATAAGCGAGCGCCGGCTCCGGTCCCCATATCGCCCAGACCGCGAAGGTCGTGAGGGCAACCAGCACCACGGTCGGTACGAAGAAGCCAGCCACGGTATCGGCAAGCTTCTGAATCGGGGCCCGGCTGCGCTGTGCATCTGCGACCATCTGGACAATTTTTGCCAGCAGCGTGTCCTTGCCGACGCGCTCGGCGGTCATCACGAAGCTGCCGGTTTGATTGACCGTGCCGCCGGTGACAGCGTCCCCTTCGGATTTCTGGACTGGGAGCGGCTCGCCGGTGATCATCGCCTGGTCGATCGT
>JABMNS010000243.1 GCA_013204445.1 Sphingomonadales bacterium | reverse complement strand
CATGTCTTGTGTACCTTTCGAGGGATGGTACTGACTGGGGATATGGATGATAACCTGAACCGAGTGTCTAGGGATATCAGGAAGAGGTTCGGGAGGTGATCAAAGTCTGAAAATCTGGACCAGCTTGATTACGATAAAGTTCGGGAAAGAACCGGACCCCTCAAGTCTGAGTTTGACATACTATGGGAGGACTCAAGTTAACATACCAGAATGTTATTCAACATTGAATGGTCAAAACTTTGTAACCACTTTGCAACACCCGGTACAATCTAGTGGATACCGCCTTACATAAGAGTCCTTTTTGGGATTCCCATCTCTGCGGCGACGTGCGATTCAACGCCATGCGCACCGGGATCACATTTGAAGTTTCGCCACCTGACCGCCTCCGCCTTGAGAGAGTGGTGAGGGATCGCAACTTGACTAAATTTGTTAACAATGTATCTTTTTAAAAGTACTTAAAAAGGAGACTCCGCTGTGACCCTCCGACTGATTGCATCAGCACTATTGTTCAGCTTAGCCGCAGCAGCAACCCAACCTGTTTCAGCTAAAACGGATGAAGAATCGAACAAGCTGACATATGGAATGGTCCAGATGACCCTGAAGGTCGGGGTCACCACCCAAGCCGAAATCCTAGAGACCTTTGGCGGACCAAACATCGCCACGACTGATACAAACGGCGGCGAGATGTGGGTTTATGATCGACACGCAACAGTGGCAACTGACCAATCTGGCGGATTTTCAATCGGGCTTGGACTGGCTGGAGGCTCTGGGGCAGGTGTTGCCAGTGGATTAGGTTTTGGTAAAAGAAAGTCAAAATCGGAGACAACCACAAAATCGATGACGTTAATCATCAAGTTTGGACAGGATAAGGTTGTTTCAGACTTCCGAAGCAGATCAAGCTCATTTTAAAGTCAGGGGAAATTTTGTGCGATCAGTCCTTTTAGCTACTGCCACTTCAATTCTGATTGTGTCAGGTCCCCTCGCAGCCGCTGACCGGCAACCACAGATGAGCGCCCTTCAAATTCAATCAATTCAAACGAAAGAATTTGAGGCGAGTAAAGAGATGGTTTTTGGTTCTGTGATGAGTGTCCTTCAGGATTCAGGTTACAGAATCCAAGCGGCAGACCTTAGTACAGGCTTTATAAATGGGACCGGATCGACGGACAGAAAAAGATTCTTGAGTAGAGTTGATAGCCGGATACCAGTCGTCACCGCATTTGTAGAACAGTATGGCTCCACCACGAAGGTCAGACTGAATTTTGTCGTAGAGAAAAACATATTTGACGGCTTGAGCACTCGATCAAAGGGTGAGGATATCATTTTAGATGCCGCCGTATATCGTGAAACGTTTGAGAAAATTGACCAAGCCCTTTTCGTGCGGCAGGGTCTCCAAGCAAAATAGGAATTATCTATGCGGTTTTGGGCAGCGCTCATATTAGTTTTAACGAGCCCATCGGTAATTCAAGCTGCTCCGCCTGAGATGAAAACTATAGATGATTTTATCATTGATAATGCCAATGCAACTAACGGCGGAACTGAAGTATTTATAGGGTTAAGATGCTCAAGTCTATATGCGCTCTTAAGCCGATATACAGCCGACAATAATATGGCAGACGCCGCTAAGGTTTTTAAAGATCGGTCGGGTTCTGCCCTTGAAATTGCAATGAAAATTCAAAAACCATATAATGATGAATACACAAAAGGGCAGTTAGAACTGATGGGCGAAGCATACACTGAGAGGTTCCTCAAGGCAAAAGCTCGGACAGGAAATTTCGGTGATGATGAGGTAATCAGGTCGGACTGGAAAACCTGTGACGAGTTGTTCTAACTCACCTTATGCTGCTGCGGAATCCACACGCCACAGCCCCCTTAAACCAAATCCACAACCCTCCTCTGACAATCGGTATCGTAATCGATGTACCGTTGTGTCGTTTGAAGGTTCTTGTGACCGACCATGATCTGAACATCCCGGAGTGATCCTCCAACTAGCCCGATCTTCCGGGATGTATTTGTGATGAATGTTCGACGACCTGAGTGGGACGAACAACCAACGAAACCGACTTCCCGATACCACCTTTGAAACATGTTCACGATCGACTGGGGAGAGGTGTGATCCTGTCTCTCGGTCCGGACAAGATGACCTGTGTGAATGTCAAAACCCCATAAAGACCGGTGTTCCATCAGGAGGTCCTGAAGGGATTGTTTCAAAATCCGGTTGAGAGGAATAATCCTTCCCGAATTTCCCTTCGAAACCTCATTAGTCAGATTGATCGTATCAACGAGTACTGATGTCCTTGTTCTACCGCTAGCGTGACAGATTGCATCAAAGCGGTTTCTTGTATCAATGGGGGCATTAAAGTTAGTTAGATACGATGTGTCCATGGGATGAACTCCTTTTCAAACTTATTGGATTTTAGAGTATATTTAAGGATCAAGACGCTGCGCCGTGCAGGTCCTGGGCGGAGGGGTTGAAGACCGGATGTGTGAAAGGGGTCTGTACCCAGCGATCACGGAAGGCGAAGGTTCACCCAGTCAATGGCATCAGAGTATTCGGGCTTGTCCCGAAACTTCGTGATGTAGTTAATCCAATTTTGGTCAGGCTCAGGCTGGCAATCGATTTGCCAATACCCCCACTGAGTGGACCGC
Source organism: Sphingomonadales bacterium (assembly GCA_013204445.1). Classification (GTDB taxonomy): domain Bacteria; phylum Pseudomonadota; class Alphaproteobacteria; order Sphingomonadales; family Sphingomonadaceae; genus Parasphingorhabdus. The sequence continues at coordinate 3,999 of JABMNS010000243.1, read as the reverse complement.
CAATGCTCGGCAATCAGCAAGGGGAATTCTTGAGCGATTTCGGGGCGAGGGCAATCAATTACAGCGTGATAATGAAGCCGCTTTAACCCGCCACCTTCAAGGACAGGGATACAGGATACACCTTTGCCAAAACGTGAGGATGCCTTGCCGTAGATCGACCGATTTAATCTGTTCAAGAAGTGACGCAGGTTTTGCGATGCGAGGGTTTCAGTGAGCCAAACTTGGGTAGCTAGATGCCCATCATTGACCGTAACAGACTGACGCAGGGTCAAAGTGACAGCAAAGGGATGCTGCCAATCGGCGACGGGAAAGACATCTAGGTGATCTGAGGGACGCATCATTGGCACGATGTTTCTCAACATTTCCCAATCTCATCACGAAACGTACGTTCCACACAAGTGTTTGATAAAAGTGGAAATTTATTCTTGAGCCTGTATATACGGATCATATACGGATGAAAGTTGTATCAAAAAAACAACAATATTACAGGATGTTACAAACGAGTTGAATCTTGCCAAGGTTGGGGTCGAGAGTTCGAATCTCTTCGCCCGCTCCAGTTTTTCGGAACAAATGACAATTCGGCGGATTGTCATCCTAAAAGCTACCGAAGCGCAAGCGAGGGTGGTTTGCTCCAATCGACACGCACATCCTGCTCCGGAGATTCCCGTCTTCACCAGAATGACTGCAGCAATGTTAATCGCCTGAACGGATCAGCTTCATGGGCGCGATGAGCAACGCGCCTCAGCCCTGCCGCTGCTCCAATATACCAGTCACCAGTTTCAGATCACTCGGCTTGTCCACATCGATCGCGGCTTCTGCTATCGGCATTATAATCGGCTCTGCTCGGAGCGACAGGCGCTGGCCTGCCTCCGCCATGGCATCTTTGAAGCTGATCGTCCGGCTGAGCGCCCGCAGCAGCAGCCAGGGGCCGAAATGGGCGAAGATTTTCCAGCCCTTCTTGCGATCTTTCTCCACCGCCGACCAAAGGGCGACCGCCGGTTTTGCTGCCGCATTGTGCAAGGCGAAAAGATTGGCACCGCTGTAGGCTCCGCCCCGGAATTTCAACCAGGTGCGTCGGGCGTCGGGATAGGCGGACAGCATCGTGCGGCGCTCGACCACGCCGACCGCGACATCCTGTCCGCCGTGGCTCTGAAAGAAACTATTGAGTATCTCTCCGGTAAGCAGCGCGTTATCCGCTGTGGTCACCAGCACCGGCCATGGCGCGACAGTGGTGCCGATGATGCCGTGGATGCTGGTGGCGATGCTGTCGTTGGATTCGACGAAGTTTATGCTGTCATGCTCTGCCACATCAGGATTGAGGCCGGCCTTCAGGTCTGCCGGTGACTGGGCCATGATGACGATCTTGCCTATATAAGGCGATGTCAGTAAGGCGCGCGTCACTCGTTCGAGCATGGTCTGTCCGACTATCGGGATCAGCGCCTTATATTTGACGTTGCAATAAGCGGCCATCGGGTCGCCCTCGGGCCGCTGGCCAGCCAATATTATCGCCGTCCACAGCGGTTTCTGGTGGGGGTGCAAATCACCGGCGGATATATTGGGGTCACTAATAGGGGGCACGGGCGTCCTTATAATATTCCATCGCGCCCTACGAAAACCGGCTGCGCAGACAATATGTTAGACGCAGCGAAGGATTTTGCAAAGCGGGCCTTGGCAATAGCCGTTTCTGCTTCGCCGGCTGCGACCCTGGATGGCGACCGCGTAGACTTCCGTGAATAATTTGTCCAAAGATAGTAACGGGCGGATTGGTTTCGTCTGTAGCCAGAGAGTAGATGGGGTCGGACATCCGATGGAAGAGAAATGAAGTCCGATTCATCGAGAGACGCCCAGCGCATCGGCTTTCTGTTCAATCATGATGAACTGCATCAGGTGGCCCATATTGCGCCGATCATTTCCGCGCTCCAGCGGCAGGCGCCGACTGCGCGCGTAGAAATCATTACATCCAGTGACCGGCAGGCCGAGGCGGTCCGCCAGTTTCTCGATCCCGCCTGTCCGACGCCGGCCTTCTGGTCGATCCGGCCCAATCGCTGGAGTCGGCTGGCCGAGGCATTGCTGGGGAAGATGGTGCCGCTCAACCGGCTGAGCAGCCTGAAGCGAAGCACCGAATTGTTCCGTCATTTCGATGCGCTGGTGGTGCCGGAGACAACGACGACCTTTCTCAAGAAAAATGACCAGTCGAATCGGCCCAAGCTGATATTCTTTCCCCATGGCGCTGGCGATCGGTCGATCGGTTTCTCCTCAGAAATAAGCCTTTTTGACTATGTGTTACTGCCCGGCGAGAAAACCCGCGACCGGATGCTTGCTGCCGGCGTTATCCGGCCCGATAATCACCGCATCGTCGGCTATCCGAAATTCGAGGCCTTTGCTGCCCGACCGCCGGTGAAGCTGTTCGATAATGACAAGCCGGTGGTGCTCTACAATCCGCATTTTGATCCCTTTCTCTCCTCTTGGTTCCGCTTCGGTGAACAGATTCTCGACTATTTCGCCAAGCAGAATGATTATAATTTGATTTTTGCGCCTCATGTCATGCTGTTCCAGCGCAAGTTGCTGGCATCGGTCGAGCATCGCTTGCTGCGCTTCCGCCAGCGGATCGATCCGCGTTTCGCCAAGTTGGGCCATATCCATATCGACACCGGAAGTACGCGCAGCGTCGACATGACCTATACTCGTGCCGCCGATATTTATCTCGGCGACGTCAGCAGCCAGATTTACGAATATATTCAGCAGCCCCGGCCAGCCATCTTTCTCAATTCTCATAATGCCAAATGGCAGGGCAATCCTAATTACGAACATTGGACTTTTGGTCCCGTGCTCGATGATCTCGCTGGTCTCGGGGTGGCATTGGCGGAAGTCTCGCCGCTACTGGAGCACTTTCGAGAGGCCCAGACGCGTGCCTTTGCTTATTCTTTCGATATCGATGCTTACCGACCTCCGTCGCAGCGCGCGGCCATGGCGATTACCGAATTTCTGAACCTGCCGCAGCCGGATCAACCGGATCTGAGATAATCGGCGGTTCGATCGTTAGAAAGTCCCTGATCTCGACCGAATTCGGACCCAGGGTGATCGGGTTCTGGACACCGGGAAGCACACAGATATCGAACAATTCGGTAATCGCGCCTTCGAACCGCAGCCATTGCGCGACCTCACCACTTGACTGCGACACAATCTGCACGCCGCACCAGGCCTCGCTGTCTTTTTCCTTCAGCCGATTATCCAGCGCCAGACCCTCGAAATCGCCTTTGCGGGGTTTCGACAGGGTCACAAACGCATGATCTTTGTGAAACGCCAGGCCACGCAAAAATCCTGGGAAAAAGGCCAGCGGCACGAAACTGCGATCATCTGGATCCAGCCAGCCCAATTCGCCGGTCCCCGAATTCAGCAGCCAGACTCGGCCGTCATGAAAGCGCGGACTGTGCGGCATCGACAGACCTTCCGCGAGGATCGCATTGCTGTCCACGTCGATGATCAGGCCGCCATCATTGCGATGTTCCCGCCAGCCATTGACGACGTCCGAGCGGGAGACGGCGCTGACATATTTCGGCTTCCCGTCGACCATTGCCAGACCGTTGAGATGACAGCGATCCTCGGCGACCAGCTGGCTGATAAAATCGGGCTTCCAGATTGGCTTGAAACTGTGCGTCAGGCTGGGCTCGCACAGGCAGTTGAACCGGGTGTTGACGAAGATGATTTTGCCATTGTCCTGAATTCCGATTTCGTGGATGTCGACATTGCCGGTGGTCTGCAAATTGCGGGGCACATAGATCTTGTCATGCACCTGATTGGCCCGCTGGCCGGGGCTCAGAACATTTTCCATACGCACAATCTGGGTTAACGTGCCGAGATAGATGCGGCTGGCATCGCCGGTCAGACCCATCGCTTGCGGATAGACCGCCTCATGCAGCGCTAGCTTTTCGTCCGGGCCGTGACCGATCAGATAGAGCCGCCCGATCTGATAGAAGGTAAAGCCGAGCGCGATATCAT
>JABMNS010000242.1 GCA_013204445.1 Sphingomonadales bacterium | reverse complement strand
TCCAGCACCCGCAGCCCCGGTATCGTCTTGCGCGTATCAAGCAGAGTGCAGCCGGTGCCCGCAATCGCCCGCACATAATCGTTGGTCATGGTCGCAATGCCGGTGAGATGCTGCACCGTGTTGAGCGCGCTGCGCTCCGCCGTCAGCATCGCCCGCCCCTTGCCTTTCAAGCGCATGATATCGGTACCTGCTTCCACCGCCTCGCCTTCAGCGACGAGGATTTCAATCTCCACATCGGGGTCAAGCGAGCGGAAAAAAGCCTCCGCAATCGGCAGCCCGGCAATCACCGCATCATCGCGGCTATCCATCACACCAGAGAATATGGCATCGGCGGGGATCACCGCTTCCGACGTGACATCGCGGCCTGTCGGCCCGAGGTCTTCTGCAAGAGTGGAAGAGACGAAAGCGACGAGGTCGAAACGGTCCAGGGTGAAAGTCATGTGTTGGTCTAACCCAATCTTTCTTCAGGTGAAAGCCGGAATGTCTCTCTCCCTCAAGAGAGAGAGAGAGAGAGAGAGAGAGACAAAGGCCTGTCCGAACGTGACAATCGGTCCCACCACTTTTTCATTCCCGCGAAGGCGGGAACTAGTTTACGCAATTTATACCCCAAAAACTGCCCGCCTCTAATCGAGTGGTATAGGCACTGCAAAGGCCATCTTTCATGGGAATATTGATCCCTTGAATCATGACCTTAAATTTTTGCACTCACCCCTCATGCGCCAGATCAGTCGGCCCCAAATCGCCCTGCCCGACCGTCGCGCTCGCCATTTCCATCATCTTGTCGATCGACTTGCGCGCCTGCAGCCGCATTTCCTCGTCCATCTCGATGCGCGGCTCGAGATCGCGGAGCGCGACATAGAGCTTCTCCATCGTGTTGAGCGCCATATAGGGGCAGATATTGCAATTGCAGTTGCCGTCCGCGCCGGGCGCGCCGATGAAATTCTTTTCCGGCACCGCTTTTTCCATCTGGTGGATGATATGTGGTTCGGTGGCGATGATGATCGTGTCGCCGTCAAATTCCTTGGCATATTTCAGGATCGCACTGGTCGAACCGACCATGTCCGCATGATCGAGAATATAGGCGGGGCATTCGGGATGCGCGGCAACCGGCGCGCCGGGATGCTGAGTCTTCAACTTGAGCAGTTCGGTCTCGCTAAACGCTTCGTGGACGATACACACGCCGGGCCAGAGCAGCATGTCGCGGCCGGTTTTCTTGGCAATATAGCCGCCGAGATGCTTGTCCGGGCCAAATATGATCTTCTGGTCCGGCGGAATCTGGGAGAGGATATGTTCGGCTGACGAGCTGGTCACGATGATGTCGGACAGCGCCTTCACCTCGGCCGAGCAGTTGATGTAAGTCAGCGCGATATGATCGGGATGCTCCTCGCGGAACGCCTTAAACTTGTCAGGAGGGCAGCTGTCTTCCAGCGAACAACCAGCATCCATGTCCGGCAACACGACAATCTTTTCCGGCGACAGGATTTTCGCGGTTTCGGCCATGAATTTCACGCCGCAGAAGGCTATTACATCGGCATCGGTTTCTGCCGCCTTGCGGGAAAGCTCGAGGCTGTCACCCACAAAATCGGCAATATCCTGAATTTCCGGTTTCTGGTAATAATGGGCCAGGATGATCGCATTGCGCTCCTTGCGCAGCCGGTTGATCTCTTCGATCACATCAAGACCGGAAAGATTGCTGGACAAAACTGACATTTTTACGCTCCTGGTGCCTGGATCAGTCGCATCAATGTGCGTCTGTACCCTCTAGATATGGTCTCTAGCCTGCCGCCGCAACCGATTCCGCAAAAACTTACCAGAGGCGGGAAAAAGGCCAGAGCCGTCACCACGACATGCACAGCGATAACAATGACCCCGACGCCGACCGCGGCAGGGTGGACGAGGCCCAGAACCCGCCGGTCATGCCGGGCGATAAGCGCCACAAAGCCAAGCTGGACCAGCAGGACAACCCATTCTCCCCAATCGCCCATCAAGGGCAGCGGCAGCAGACGACCGAACGCCGGCGCAAGAATGACAATCGTGGCTCCGAACATCAGCCGGCGATGCCACTGGGTCTCTTTGCGTTTGGTGATCGCCCAGATGATCACCGCCAGGAAAACAATCGCCTCTACATAAACCAGCGCGACAAAATAAGGTCCGCTGAAGAAGGGTGGCTGTCGACCCAGCGCAACCGCCATATATCCGGCGAAGCAGGTGAGCACGACCACGGCGAAAGCCAAAAACAGGCTGAACCAGCCGAGTTTTAGATGATATTTGATTGCCCCGCGCTGGATGAGGATATTCTGGCTGACAAAAAGACCCAGCCAGGCCAGCATCATCACTCCGTGGATATGCACCCAGATCGGTGCGGCCGAGACATCAACGATCCCCCGCGCTGCAAATTGCGCGAAGCCGAATATGATGATCAAAGCCAATATTATTGAGAATTTTGTAAAATATGTCTGGTCTGCGAGATAGTTTCTCTCATCCGCAAAAGAAGTCACCGTATTATTCGGAACGGTCGCCATGTCCCATTTCCGCACGATTGTCTGACGCAAGCCCGACCCCGCATACATAATAACATAGAAATTTGTTCGAAAATATCCAGATTTTTGAAGCCAGCGGTTTGCAAACACTTATTTCACAAAGAAACCACACCGGCATCCGACTTGTGCCGACATTTCCATTTTTCGATAAATTGTATAGACAGATCAAAAGACTGGGAGGATATCTATGTATCAGGTCACGCTCGAACAATCTTTGTTTCCGGCGCAGACGGACACGCCGTTTCGCGAGATGACCATTGCTGATTTGTTACACGAGCAAGCCAAAGCGCTCGGCGACCAATTGGCTTTGCGTGCACTGCTGCCAGATGCCGGCATTGGCCGCGAATGGACC
>JABMNS010000241.1 GCA_013204445.1 Sphingomonadales bacterium | reverse complement strand
GGCTTTGACATCGATAAGAACCTGTCCCTTGCCAGCAACCGGATCGGCGACATCCAGCATCTCGAGCGTGTCCGGTCCGCCCACTTTCGTTGACATCAAAGCCTTCATTTTATTCCCTTCCCTGGAATTTTTTTGGATCCTATGCGGCAACCGGCTTGAGCCAGGGCTGCGCAGAATCACTATCTATCTCGTGCCGCTTTATGGCATCGGATTTGGCCATTGTCAGGTCTATTTCGTCCAGCCCCTCGATCAGGCACTGGCGCCGGAACGGGTCCATCTCGAACGGGAAACGATCCTGATAAGGTGTGGTAACGCTCATGCTTTCCATGTCGACAGTGACCGGATCGGTTTTGGCGACTTCCATCAGACGATTAATCGCTTCCTGCGGCAAAGCAATGGCCAGCAATCCATTTTTAAACGCATTGCCGGCGAAAATGTCGGAAAAGCTCGGTGCAATCACCGCCTTGATACCCATGTCATCCAGCGCCCATGCCGCATGTTCTCGGCTTGATCCACAGCCGAAATTATCACCAGCGATCAGAATTGAGGCGCCGGCATATTCCGGATCGTCGAAAATATTGCCTTCTTGTGTCCGGATCGACTCAAACGCGCCTGCCCCCAGTCCTTCACGAGAAATTGTCTTCAGCCATTTGGCCGAAATGATGACATCGGTATCGACATTTTTCTGACCGAAAGGAATAGCGCGACCTTCAACGCGATTGACAGGCTTCATCTCTATTCGTCTTCACTATTGTCGATGAGACCATTTTCATCGCCATCGTCATCATAATCCGGTTCATTTTCATATTTTGGCAGCGGCTGGTCCTTGGCTAGTTTGAAATCATCATGTTTTTTCATCTGATGACGTCCGGCGTAGATCAGGGCCGCAGCAACGGCGGCTGATCCCACAGCAGCACCGACTTTAGCACCGGTCGACCATTTGCCGGACTCATTGTCCTTGGGCGTCTCCTTCTTGACGGACTGCCCTTCAAATGATTTGTCATTCTTGTTTTCGTCGCTCATTTCAACCTCTTATCTTGTCAATTCACGCACATCAGTAAGCTTACCTGTTACTGCGGCAGCCGCAGCCATGGCCGGTGACATCAGATGCGTTCTAGCACCCGGTCCCTGCCGTCCAACGAAATTGCGATTGGAAGTGGATGCACAGCGTTCACCCGCCGGCACCTTGTCCGGATTCATCCCCAGACAGGCAGAACATCCCGGTTCACGCCATTCAAAGCCTGCATCGGTAAATATCCGGTCGAGTCCTTCGGATTCGGCCTGCGCCTTCACCAGTCCGGACCCCGGCACGACAATCGCCCATTTGACATTGTCGGCTTTCTTGCGACCTTCCAAAATCGAAGCGGCAGCCCGCAAGTCCTCGATCCGGCTGTTGGTGCAGCTGCCAATGAAGATATTTTCCACTGTAATATCGCGCAAGGCCTGCCCTGGCTCCAGCCCCATATAATCCAGCGACTTGCGCGCGGCATCCTGTTTGGACGGGTCGGCAAAGCTTTCCGGTGCCGGCACGATCCCGTTAACCGGGACAACATCCTCCGGACTGGTACCCCAGGTTACGGTCGGCGACACATCGGCGGCGTGGATCGTGACGCTCTTGTCGAATATCGCACCCTCGTCGGTCGGCAGCGTCTTCCAATAAGCCACGGCGGCATCCCAGTCCGCGCCCTTGGGCGCCATCGGACGGCCTTTCAGATAGGCGAATGTCTTGTCATCCGGCGAGATCAGACCCGCGCGCGCGCCGCCTTCGATCGACATGTTGGAGACGGTCAACCGGCCCTCGATCGACATTTGTTCGAACACTTCGCCGCGATATTCGATAACATGGCCGGTGCCGCCAGCCGTGCCGATCACGCCGATGATATGGAGGATCAGGTCTTTCGGACTGATGCCGGGGCCGAGCAAGCCGTCGACGCGGATTTCCATCGCTTTCGAGCGGGTCAATTGCAGCGTCTGCGTTGCCAGCACATGCTCGACTTCGCTGGTACCGATGCCGAAGGCCAGAGAACCTAAGGCACCG
>JABMNS010000240.1 GCA_013204445.1 Sphingomonadales bacterium | reverse complement strand
TAATTGCGAACGCAGGCGCTGCCACGTCGGTTCCCTTTGCCAAGATGACAGCTGCTGATTTGACGAATATGACAGATGTAAACCTGACCGGAGTTTTTAATGTCTGGCAGGCAGGACTGCCAGACATGAAGGCTGCAAAGTTCGGCCGAATGATCGCCATCGCATCGACTGCGGGCCTCAAGGGATACCCATATTGTACGGGGTATTGCGCAGCTAAACATGGCGTTATTGGCTTAACTCGAGCACTGGCACTGGAGCTAGCAACAACAGGGATTACCGTCAACGCAATCTGTCCGGGATTTATTGAAACGCCGCTTTTAGAACGATCGATAGCGAACATCGTTGAAAAAACCGGTATGAATATTGAAGACGCTGCAAATTCCTTAACCAAAGGTAACCCGCAGCGACGGTTCATTCATACAGAGGAAGTTGCGGCAACAGCCCTTTGGCTCTGTACTGATGCCGCACGATCTATAAATGGCCATGCCCTCAGCTTGTCGGGGGGGGAAATTTGATGCAGACTAATTTGGATAAGGAAGTCAAGACACCATCAAAGGAGCGCCTTCGGCTTTGGCTTCGTTTTTTAAAAGCTAGCCGCACGATTGAGGCGACGCTTCGTGAAAATTTACGCACAGAGTTTAACACTACGCTTCCACGCTTTGACGTTATGGCGGCACTTTCGCGGTTCGAAAAAGGTCTCAAAATGAGCCAACTGTCTGGTGTGTTACGCGTATCGAACGGCAATGTGACCGGCATCGTTGATCGGCTCACTGAAGATGGCTTTTTGATCCGCGTTCCTGTTCCAGGCGATAGGCGCGCCTCACTTGTTCGCATGACACAGAGGGGTAAAGAAGAGTTCAGGCGGCAAGCTGCCGCGCATGAAGCATGGGTAGATGAGATGTTGAGTGACTTTTCACCAGATGTCTCCCGCGAAATTAGCTTGCGGCTTGAGCTACTTGAGAAGAGTTTGCACGAGGAACAGTCATGACCCTGCCTACAAATGTGGAACACTTTAAGTGTGAGATAGTCGATGGCATCGCAACTGTCGCCTTAGATCGTCCAGATAGAAAAAACCCTCTGACATTTGAAAGCTATGCAGAGCTCCGCGATTGGTTTCGTGATTTGCACTATAATGACGAAATAAAAGCGGTTGTATTTGCTTCAAATGGTGGGAATTTCAGTTCGGGCGGGGATGTCCACGACATCATTGGCCCACTGACAAAGATGTCGATGAAAGAGCTGCTTACTTTCACGCGCATGACTGGCGACTTAGTCAAAGCAATGGTGAACTGCGGCAAGCCTGTGATTGCGGCTATCGACGGTATTTGCGTCGGCGCGGGTGCTATTATTGCAATGGCATCAGATTTACGAATTGCAACGCCTGAGGCGAAAGTTGCCTTCCTATTCACTCGAGTTGGCCTTGCAGGCTGTGACATGGGTGCCTGTGCGATCCTACCACGCATCATTGGCCAAGGGAGGACGGCCGAGCTATTGTACACTGGCCGCTCGATGAGTGCGGATGAAGGTCATGCGTGGGGCTTTCATAACAAAGTGGTTCCAGCGGATGAGTTGTTGACGGATGCCACAAAATTGGCCTCGCTCATCGCCGCTGGACCAAATTTTGGAAATATGATGACCAAAACGATGTTGGCTCAAGAATGGTCGATGTCGATTGAGCAAGCCATCGAGGCCGAGGCACAAGCGCAAGCCATTTGCATGAAGACGGCAGACTTTGAACGCGCCTATAATGCCTTCATTTCAAAGAAAAAACCTGTATTTGAGGGCAACTGATGGCGGATAAATCCTTCCTAACTTGGCCGTTTTTTGAAGATCATCATCGCACACTTGCGACGGCCTTAGATACTTGGGCAACCCAAAGCCTAGTAAACATTGATCATAGCGATACCGATGCTGCGTGTCGCGCGTTGGTATCAGCATTGGGCGACGGTGGATGGTTAGAACATGCAGCTGTAGACCATCATGGCGTGTCAAAATTGGACGTCCGCTCATTATGTTTGATCCGAGAAACATTAGCGCGCCATGACGGTTTGGCCGACTTTTCTTTTGCTATGCAAGGTCTTGGCACTGGGGCAATCTCCCTTTTCGGCACTGACCAGCAGAAAGCTGAATGGCTACCGAAGATCCGCGCTGGCACTGCGATCTCGGCCTTCGCGCTGACCGAACCACAATCGGGATCAGACGTTGCAAATTCCACCATGACAGCCACCCTTGATGGTGACAACTATGTACTGAACGGCGAAAAAACGTGGATAAGCAATGGGGGCATTGCCGACTTCTATACGGTTTTTGCACGCACTGGCGAAGCCCCAGGAGCACGCGGTCTCTCAGCTTTTATTGTGCCTGCGGCGACAAGGGGCCTTAATGTTGTAGAGCGATTAGCAACCATTGCCCCGCATCCTCTGGCTACTCTGCAGTTCAAAGATTGCCGCGTCCCAGTTTCAACGCTGATCGGCAATAGCGGCGCGGGATTCAAGATTGCAATGTCAGTCCTTGATGTGTTTCGCACAACTGTTGCGGCGGCGGCTCTCGGATTTGCACGGCGCGCGTTAGACGAAGCGATTGTCCGAGTAACTACTCGCCAAATTCAAGGGGCACCGCTATTTGATTTGCAAATGGTGCAAGGTCATATCGCTGATATGGCGGTCGATATCGACGCCAGCGCCTTACTTGTTTATCGGGCGGCTTGGGCCAAGGACAAAGGCGCGCCGCGGGTCACGCGCGAAGCAGCCATGGCCAAGCTTTTTTCAACCGATCAAGCGCAAAAGGTCATCGACCGTGCAGTCCAATTGCATGGCGGAGACGGAGTCAAATCAGGTGAAACAGTCGAAAAGTTATATCGGGAAATTCGTGCCTTACGCATCTACGAGGGCGCATCAGATATCCAGCGCGTCATCATCGCACGGCAAACTATAGGTCAATAAATCATGCTCAGCACAAGCGCTCATACGGACACATTTGCTCGCGACAATCTTCCTCCGGCTGAGAGTTGGCCAGAACTGTTGCTCGATGGGTTTAAGTACCCTGCTCATCTAAACGCTGGGGTCGAGCTGACAGACATTATGGTTAAGAAGGGTTTCGGGGATCACACAGCGCTAATCGGGAATGGCCGTCGCCGGACCTACAAAGAGCTGACAGATTGGACGAACAGATTAGCTAACGTCCTTGTCGACGATTTGGGCGTTCGACCTGGCAATCGCGTTCTGATCCGGTCGGCGAATAATCCAGCCATGGTGGCTTGCTGGCTTGCTGCGACAAAAGTGGGCGCTATTGTGGTCAACACGATGCCTATGTTGCGCGCCGGAGAGTTGAGTAAATACATCGACAAAGCACAAATTTCCTATGCTCTATGTGATACACGTCTGATGGAAGAGATGGAAACTTGCGCTAAAGGAAATCCGACACTGAAACGGGTGATGGGCTTTGATGGCACGTCAAACCATGATGCCGAACTGGACCGCTTAGCACTTGAAAAATCCGTTTGCTATGAGGCTGTTAAAACTATGAGTGACGATGTCGCTCTGCTGGGGTTCACTTCTGGCTCCACGGGCGATCCTAAGGCAACTATGCACTTCCACCGCGACCTCCTGATCATTGCTGATGGTTATGCAAGTGAGGTCTTGGGCGTGACACCTGATGACATCTTCGTTGGTTCTCCTCCACTTGCGTTTACTTTTGGTTTGGGAGGGCTCGCCATTTTCCCGTTGCGGTTTGGGGCTGCTGCAACATTGCTCGAAGTAGCATCCCCGCCGCATATGATCGAAATCATAGAAAAATATCGTGCGACTATCTGCTTCACTTCCCCTACGGCCTACCGCGCGATGTTGCGCGCAATGGATGAGGGTGCGGATTTATCGTCTTTACGAGCGGCCGTATCGGCAGGCGAGACGCTACCTGCCCCGGTTTATAACGAATGGATTGCAAAGACGGGTAAGCCAATGCTCGACGGGATAGGGGCAACAGAAATGTTACATATCTTCATTTCCAATCGACTTGATGATCACACACCATCGTCGACGGGCAAGACTGTCACAGGGTATCAAGCCAAAATCGTTGATCCAGATGGCGCTGAGTTATCGCGTGGAACGCCGGGACGGCTTGCCATCAAAGGACCAACTGGATGCCGGTATTTGGGCGGTCAGCGGCAAGAAGAATATGTACAAAACGGATGGAACATTTCCGGTGATACTTTTATTCAAGATGATGATGGCTACTTTCATTTTTTGGCACGTAATGACGACATGATTGTGTCATCCGGCTACAATATTGCAGGCCCAGAAGTAGAAGCCGCATTGCTCACACATACTAGTGTCGCGGAATGTGCCGTCATCGGGGCACCAGACATAGAACGCGGGTTTATCGTCGAAGCACATATTGTCTTGTCGAAAGGCTTTGGCGATACAAAGGAGCTTGTAAAAGTGCTTCAAGATCATGTCAAATCCATGATCGCACCCTATAAATACCCCCGAAGTATTGTTTTTGCATCGACACTACCTAAGACCGCAACCGGAAAAATCCAACGTTTCATGCTGAAGCCTGGAGGGAGCGACACTATTAAAGACAGGAAGATTCCTGTCATTTAACTCCAAGATCAAAGGCCTAAAGCC
>JABMNS010000239.1 GCA_013204445.1 Sphingomonadales bacterium | reverse complement strand
GTGCAATTCGTGAAGGCGTCGCGAAGCTGGCGAAAGTTTGCCGTCGCGAGTTTGGTGTGCCGGCGCTCTAGCTGGGCCGGCAGAAGCTTTCCTTCGATTTCAGTGCTCTGATTACGGCGAAGAACGCTGTGCTGCGTGGATAGACGTCCTCTCTAGTTTTTCCTGTCGTCCAGATGTTCGGCGATAAATGTATAGGTCTCCTCCCACTGCTCATCGGTCATGCAGTACATATCATGGCTGCAATCCGCCTGGACGTAGTTGACCGGAATACCCAGATCAATCAAGTGGTCGCGGAAGACCTCATTTCTCTCCCGAAACAAGCCCGAGATCATACGAATTGCCGAATTGGCTATGATCGCGTCGCGGTTCTTTGCCGCGTCCTGCCACATACGCGCCTCTCCAGGCCTCGACCCGCGCCTAAAAAAGCCGCCGTCGTAACTTACAGCTACTGCGAAAAGCTCCGGGTACTTTGTGACGTACGCCATCGCACCGCTACCCCCCATTGAGAAACCCTGAATAACGCGGTTCCTGCTATCAGCCTTAGTCCGATATGTCGTATCGATATAGGGAATTAGTTCTCGAATAACGTTTGTTTCTGCCGGCATCTGTCCGTCTAGGCTATCGGCCCAACCTGAGCTGCGGTATCCATTTGCAAACACAATAATCATTGGTTCTACAGTGCCTGCCTTCACCGCACGCTCAAGACCTGCGGGCACCATATCGTCGTCAGTATCCTGGTTTCCCGCAGAACCGTGCAGGTGGTAGATTACCGAGTAGCGCTTTTGGCTATCCACATATCCCTCGGGCAGATAGATGTTGTACTCCACCCGTGAGCCACTGATAGGCCCTTTAAACACGCGATAATGGCTCTTGCCATTCCGAAGCGTACCGGACTCGCTTCCGCCGCCCAGACGTTCCGCTATGAAGTGGTAGTCGTTTTCCCATTCCATATCTAGAATCGCTTTTAGGTCGTGCCCCAGCCCCGTCTCTTTGTACTCCTCCATTACGTCGACGTCGAGCAACCACTGGTGGTACTTCCTGTTGGACTCTTTCTGGGCTCCAACCACGGAGCGGATCGCGACTTCCTCGTGGATAATATCCCGGTTTTTGTACGCGTTCGCCCAGGGAGAGTAGTCGTTGAAATACTCCGAGTCGCCCCCGAAGATCTCCCTAAAAATGCCTTCTCTCCGCTCCGCAAGTGTCTCCTCATCATACAGTGCTCCGTCATAGTTAATGACGACGCCAAACAACTTCGGATACTTGGTGGCGTAGAGCAGCGCCCCGTAACCGCCCATCGACATCCCCTGAATAATGCGGTATCTGGCCTCAGCGCGCGTCCGGTATGTTGCGTCAATGTGCGGCACAAGCTCGCGTACGACATTTGTCTCCACTCGCTTGTGCCCATTCTTACTGTCTGCCCACATACTGTTTCCGCGGCCGTTTGGAAACACGGCTATCATCGGCTTCACTATCCCCGCGGCCACTGCACGCTCCAACACGGGTACCACCACCTTATGGTCCGATGTCTCGTCGCCGCCAATACCGTGCAAGAAATAGATGACCGGGTACCGCGTCTTGCTCGTGTCATAATCCGGTGGGAGATAGATCATATACCGCACTGATTCATCCGTAATGGGCCCATCGAAACTCACGGAATTCATTTCACCCGCCGTCAACTCGGTCGCCACTGCGAATCCGGGAGCTGCAAGAGCACATGCCAACAAGAGGGGTCGGATTCCAGAAATCCAGGGACTATTCATTTTGCTTACTTTTGGTCTGTAAAGCTAATGGCGGTGGCATCGGAATTTCATTGACGAAGTAAGGCATGTCGTAGCCTTTCTTGACGGCGGGTCGCGCCGCGATCGTGCAATACCAGCGATGTAGATTGGGAAATTCACATAGATCTATCTGCTGCCACTCAAAGCGTGATATCCACGGCCAGCAAGCCATGTCGGCAATAGAGTATTCATCAGCTAGAAATTCGTGATCAGCCAGCCGTCGGTCAAGTACCCCGTAAAGCCGCTTTGCTTCTGCGTGATATCGTTGCTCTGCGTATGGCGCTTTGCCTGCATTGTATTTAAGGAAATGATGCGCCTGCCCGAGCATCGGGCCCAAACCACCCATTTGAAACATTAGCCACTCAATCACCGGCCAGCGTTGCTCGCCGGACGGAAAGAAACGGCCACTCTTGCCTGCCAAATACATCAGGATAGCACCGCTTTCCATCATCCCGATGCCCGTTTCGTGGTCAACGATGGCTGGGATCTTGTTGTTCGGTGATATCTCGAGAAACGCAGGTGCAAATTGTTCGCCTTTGGAAATCTCGATAGCGATGGGCTTGTAGGGTATCTGCATTTCTTCGAGTGCAATCGAAATCTTGCGGCCGTTCGGCGTGGTTGAAGTGTATAGATCAATCATCATTTGATGCCCGGATTTTGAAGGATGGATTTGAGAGGGGCGTGTAGCCGCCAGCGGCCCCAGCGATAGTAGGCAAAAGCGAGCGCAGCGGATGCGAACGTACCAACCGGGAAGCTCCACCAGATAGCGGCGGAACCAAGATGCGGTTGTAGCAAGTTAGCGAACGGGATTCTGAGACCCCACAATGTGATCGCGAAAATGATCGCAGAGGGAAGCATCGCGCCGTTCGCTCTTACAATGGCAAACAGGCCAAACGTAATGGCTATGATGGGCCAGCTCCAAAGCACTATCTCGTTGATATCCAGCGCAGTTTGCAGCGCTTGGCCACCGTCCGGCAGGAATAACCGCAACGGTATCTCACCAAGCGCGAAAACGAAAAATGCCATACCTGCAGTAATCGTGAAACTTAGGGCGCAACCCCGGAGTGCGATCTTGTTGATTCGATCCCATCGCATTGCGCCAATATTCTGTGCCGTCATGGCGGACATGGAGGCAGCGATCGCCATTGTCGGCATTTGCACGTAACCCCAAAGCTGGGCAGCAGCAGCATATCCTGCAGCCGTCATCACACCGTAGGCGTTGACCAGCGACAACAAGACAAAGTAGGCGCCTTGAACAATCACTGTCTCCGCCGCCAATGGTATCCCGCGCTTCGCGAGCTTTAGCAGAATTGTCGGGTCCGGGCGCAGGTAGCGTAAATCATCACCACGCAAGGCAAGCGGCACGTCTTTGCGATAGATATAGATGACTATGCCAACGAGTGCGGCAGCGTTAGCAATCCACCCGCTAATTGCGGCACCTGCAATTCCCAGCCGCGGCAGACCGAAAGTTCCTGTCAATAAGATCGGCGTGAGGACGAGCCCGAGGCCAATCCAAATCAGAGAGAAAATGAACGGTGTTCTGGCGTCCCCGGAATTGCGCAGAATCATTGTCGTGAAGACGAACACAAATAGCGTTGGCATTGAGAGGCATACGATGCGGAAGAAGGTCACCGAATGCGCACGAGTTTCTTCGGGCATCTGTAACAGGTCGACGATCATATGCACGCCGAACAGCCCGATGCCGGCGATGATGATCCCCGCGCCCGCAGCGAAGGTGATTGACGTGCCCGCGACTCGCCGCGCCAATTCAATTTCTCCAGCGCCAATCGCTTGACCGATGAAGACGCCCGCTGCGATGCCGAAGCCCATGACCAAGCCCATCAGAATGCCTAAAAGTACGTTGGCGTTGACTACGGCAATCAGATCACCAGGACCAAGCACGTGGCTTACCCATACCGCGTTCCACGTACCCGCTATATTGTGCAGCAGGATCGTGAGCAACAGCGGTAGCGAGAATCTGATCAGCGTTGAAGCAATAGGACCGTTGGTCAGGCCGCGCAGTGGTCGAGTGGGTAGGTCTTCAGGCGGGTCGCGTTTTTCGTTCATTCGAATGTATTAAAGCACTCTCTTTAAATATTATCAATTGTAAACGTAAGTACGCATACCGTCAAAAGGGGCAATTTGGAACACTTTTTGACTTTGAGGTCAAATAAATGTTGGTTGAACTTTTTCACCAAAAATTTGACTACACCAGTTCGATTGGGTTCTATGGGTCTGTACGTTCTGTACATG
>JABMNS010000238.1 GCA_013204445.1 Sphingomonadales bacterium | reverse complement strand
GGCACCCAGCAGATCAACCAGGGCCAGATGGACCGCTGGAATATCGTGGTGACGTTAAACTATCTGCCGGCTGCGACCGAAGCGAAAGTGATCCTGTCAAAAGTGCCGGACGCCGGCGACAAGACGGTGGAAAATATGATCAAGGTCGCCGATCTGACGCGGCAGGGCTTCATCAATGGTGATATTTCCACGGTAATGAGCCCGCGGACCGTGATCAGCTGGGCGCAAAATGCGGCGATTTTCAAAAATATCGGCTTTGCCTTCCGCCTCTCCTTCCTCAACAAATGCGACGAAGCGGAGCGGATGCTGGTCGCGGAATATTATCAGCGGGTATTTGGTGAAGATCTGCCGGAAAGCGTGATGGGCGGCTAATCTGCGACATCCATCATTCCTTGGCACGCCGCTGCCCGCTTCTGGCATCAGCGGCGGACGTCTAGCCAATTTTCAGACTGGTCATCACCGTATTGTTAGTATAATACAGTAGTGGTGAACGAGCAGTCCGACATCCCCAAACAGCGGCATCGCCGCTGGTACTGGCCGTTTGGCCGGAAAAAAGCTGCCGAAACCACATTTTACGAGCCCTATGCCGATGCAATTCCACCACGTATCGAGGAACCGGTTGCACCGATTAAGAAACCGCGCGGCAAATGGGGGTCGCTCAGCCGCGGGATAGCCTCGGGGTTGTTGCTTTTGATTCTGCTAGTCGCCTATCTAGCGATCACCGCGCCTCTGTCCAAATCCCTGCAACCAATCGCTCCGCCACAAATAACGTTATTGACCTCCGACGGACAGCCGTTCGCGCGCAATGGTGCGGTTGTCGATGAACCGGTGCAGGTCGGGCAATTGCCCGATCATGTGATGGAAGCCTTCATGGCGATCGAAGACCGGCGTTTCTATACACACTGGGGCGTTGATCCGCGCGGGTTCGCTCGCGCGCTTTTGAGTAATATCTCCGGAAGCGGGATGACCCAGGGCGGCAGCACGATTACCCAGCAGCTGGCCAAAACCACATTTCTGACTCCGGAACGCAGCCTGACGCGCAAGGCGCGGGAAATGTTGATCGCCTTCTGGCTCGAAGCCTGGCTAACCAAGGATGAAATACTCGAGCGCTATCTTTCTAACGTCTATTTTGGCGACAATGTCTATGGACTGCGCGCCGCATCGCTCCATTATTATTATCGCCAGCCGGAAAATCTGAAGCTGGAACAGGCGATCATGCTGGCCGGCCTGGTCCAGGCGCCCTCCCGTCTCGCACCGACCCGCAACCCGGAATTGGCGGCAAAACGGGCCAATCTGGTCAAGTCCGCGATGGTCAGCGTCGGCTATTTGAGCCAACAGGAAGCCGATAGTCTCGGCACAGCCAGACTGGATGTCCGGGCCAAAGACGCCCTGCCCACCGGCACGTATTTTGCAGACTGGGCGATGCCGCAGGCCCGGGCGCTGACCGACCTGAGCTTTGAAAAGCTGACCATCACCACGACTCTGGACGCGAGGATGCAGGAAATTGCTCGCCGCGCGGTGGCACGCGCGTCGCTCGGCCAGGCGCAAGTCGCCCTCGTTGCGATGCGCCCGGACGGTGAGATTGTGGCGATGATCGGCGGCAAGGATTATGCAAAATCCGCCTTCAATCGGGTTACACAGGCCAAACGCCAGCCAGGATCGACCTTCAAGCTGTTTGTCTATCTGGCCGCGCTCCGTTCGGGCATGAGTCCGAATGATATGGTCGATGACAGCCCGATCACCAAGGGCGGCTATCTCCCAAAAAATGCTGGAGAAAAATATCGCGGCTCAATAAGTTTAAAACAAGCCTTCGCCCGGTCGAGCAATGTCGCGGCGGTGCGCCTCTTCGGTCAGCTTGGCGACCGGGCGGTAATCCGCGAAGCCCGCAATCTGGGGATCAAATCACGGCTGGCCGAGGAGGACCCCAGCCTGGCCCTCGGGACATCGACGATGACCCTAATGGAGCTAACCGCCGCTTATGCAGGGGTAGCCGGCAATAGCTGGCCAGTGAAGCCCTATGCCTTCAAGAAAGACAAGCAGACCTGGGCCGAATGGCTGTTCGATTGGCCGGGTCGCTACGAGTCCAAAACCCATAAAAATATGGAAGCGCTGCTGCGGTCTGCGGTCAATGATGGAACCGGACGCCGGGCGATGCTGTCGATTCCCAATTACGGCAAAACCGGTACCAGCCAGAATAATCGAGACGCGCTGTTCGTTGGCTATGCCGGTGACGGCGATGAGCGGCTGGTTGTTGGTGTGTGGATCGGCAATGATGATAATAAACCACTGAAGGGCATCAGCGGCGGCAGCCTGCCAGCGCTGATCTGGAAGGATTTCATGCAGCAGGCCGTTCAGGCCAAGAATCCCGCTAGCACTGGCAAGCCGGCCAAGATGCCGGACCCAGAAGGCCCGGTCATCCCTCTCGATCTGCCAGAAATACTCGAAATTCCGGTAAATATTGGAGATTCAGAAATCGAGATAAACGGCGATTCTGGCGTCCGGCTAGGCACCGAAATAGGCGGTCTGCCAGTTGATTTGAAAATCAACGGCGATGGCGTGGCGGTCGAACGGCGGCGCGAAGAAAATCCCCCCGGAGAGGATCGCTAACCCCATTGTACCGCCTAACAAAAAAGCAGAAAATTAGGCCTTTGATTCCCTTGACCTTTCCGCTTAAAGCTGTCGGCTAATATGGCTGATCGTTCCAAACTTGATGACTTCAAAGACGTGCTGGGCGGCGCTGGGCGCGCTATTGCCCAGGTTCCGGACCTGGAGCTGGCTTATACCGCCGAAGCACCGTCGCAAGCCGGTCAGCATCTCAAGGTGCCGATGCCGGCGCGTGACCTGCCACCAGCGCAGGTCGCCGAAGCGCGGGGCTTTGCCGACAGTTTTTCGTTAAAATTGCGCCATCATGACGAAGCAACGCACCGGAAAAATGCGCCGCAGGAAGCGGTGGCACGCGCCTGCTTCGATGCGCTCGAACAGGTTCGCACCGATGCGCTGGGATCGCGCAACATGGCAGGCGCAAAGAACAATCTGAACGCGGCGCTGGAAATGCGGATGCGTTCCGATCCGATTGCGCGGGCACAGAATCGTGATGAAGTTCCGATTTCTACCGCCCTGGCGTTGCTCGCGCGGGAAAAACTGACCGGGCAAGTGCCGCCAGCAGGCACGATCAAGGGCCTCGACATGCTCCGCGAGTGGATTGAGGAAAGCGCGGGCTCGGATCTAGACGGCCTTAACCTGACGCTCGACGATCAGAATAGTTTTGCCAAATTGTCGACGCAATTGTTGCAACATCTTGATTTGATAAAAAGTGACGATCAATCCGAAGCTGACGACAGTGAGGACGATAGCGACGACGAGAGCGATGACAGTCAGGATGATGGCGCCGACGAGGAGGCGACTGGCGATCAGGGCGAGTCGGAAATGCGCTCAGAGCCATCGGACGACGATTCCCAGAACGGCGAAAGCGATCAGAACGCCGAGGAACTGGAAGAAGGCGCCGAAGAAGAAATGGGCGATGCCGGCGATGACGGCATGATGCCGGTGCGTCCCAATCGGGCGATGTCCGATCTGCCACCCGGTTTCAACTATACCGCCTGGACCGAAAAATATGATGAGGTCGTCAGCGCAACGGAACTTTGCGACGAAGAGGAGCTGACTCGGCTCCGTGCATTCCTCGACCAGCAGCTGACCAGCTTGCAGGGCGCAGTCACCAAACTCGCCAACCGCTTGCAACGCCGCTTGATGGCGCAGCAGAACCGCAGCTGGGACTTCGATCAGGAAGAAGGCATGCTCGATGCCGCTCGCCTGGCGCGCGTCGTCAGCAACCCATCGCATAGCCTGTCCTATAAAATCGAGCGCGAAACCGATTTTCGCGACACCGTCGTGACCCTCCTGATCGACAATAGTGGCTCGATGCGCGGGCGACCGATTTCGATCGCCGCCATTTCTGCCGATATCATGGCGCGCACACTGGAGCGTTGCAGCGTGAAAACCGAAATACTAGGCTTTACTACCCGCGCATGGAAAGGCGGTCAGACCCGTGAGGACTGGCTCGCCGCGGATCGTCCGACAAATCCGGGACGGCTCAATGATCTGCGCCATATCGTCTACAAGAAGGCCGATGAACCCTGGCGCCATGCCAAGAAAAATCTTGGCCTGATGATGCGTGAGGGCCTGCTCAAGGAAAATATCGACGGCGAAGCGCTGCTGTGGGCGCATAGCCGACTGATCGCCCGGCCCGAAGAGCGTCGGATCCTGATGGTGATTTCCGACGGTGCACCGGTCGACGACAGTACGCTCTCGGTCAACCATGGCGCTTATCTGGAAAACCATCTGCGCAAAGTGATTGAATGGATCGAAAGCCGCTCGCCAGTGCAATTGGTCGCCATCGGCATCGGCCATGATGTGACGCGTTATTATAAAAAAGCCGTTACAATCATGGATGCCGAGCAATTAGGCGGAACCATGGTCGAGCAGCTGGCTGGGCTATTTGATGAGGATTGAGTGAATGAACGTAACCGAAGCCGTCACATCCCGCCGATCCGTCCGCCAGTTTCTCGACCAGCCGGTCGATAAGGCGACGCTCGAGCGCGTGCTAGAATCGGCGCAACATTCGCCTTCCGGCGGCAATACCCAGCCTTGGAATGCGGTTGTCGTCGGCGGCGAAGAACTGACCCGGATTACTGCCGCCATCAAGGAGAAAGTCGCGACCGCGCCGGTGGGCGGAAATATGGAATATGCAATTTATCCCAAAGATCTCGACGGCCGCTACGAAGAACAGCGGCGCGCGGTCGGCAGGGAGATGTTCAACAGCGTCGGCCTGGAACGGGATGATGCCGCAGGACGGGTGGCGCAAATGGCCCAGAACTGGAACAGTTTCGGCGCACCGGTGCAATTATTCACCTACATCAAAAAATATATGGGGCTGCCGCAATGGTCGGATATGGGCATGTGGTTGCAAACGGTAATGTTGTTGCTGCGAGAAGAAGGGCTTGATAGCTGCCCCCAGGAAATCTGGGCCATGTACGGCAGCTATATGAGGGAATTGCTCGGCATCAGCGACGATTATGTCTTCTTTTGCGGCATGGCGATTGGCCATCGTGATCTGGACGCTCCGATCAACAATTTTGAGGTTCCGCGCATCCCGATCAGCGACGCGATAGAGTTTCGAGGCTTTTAACCCGCAAAACCTATGATTTTTAGGGAAAATCCCGAAAAAACCCCCGCAATGCGAAATTAATCACTGACATCTTCAAGCGGCGTCGCGAATTTACTATTCTAGACTCGAATCAACCCGCTAACCGCAGTAAACGCTGGCCAATGCAATCAGCGGCGGCAACACCGATATTACGGGTGTTTTTGTCACGCTGAACGATGGCATGATCGGCGGCAATCTGACCCTCAACGCAACCGCCGGCGATCTCAATGGCAATGGCGCTGTCACCGTTGGCGGTGGGATCAACCTTGGTGCAACGGGTGATGTCGGCTTTCGCGATCTTGATGCGCAGGGCGGCACCTTCACCGTCGATGCGGGTGGCAATATCAACTTCGCCAGCGCTGCCGGCAGCGATGATATGGCGCTAAACGCTGGCGGCGGCATAAGTGGCGGTGATATCGACGCAGCCGGTGCGGTGACGATCGATTCCAGCGGAGAGGTCATTCTCGACAATATCACTGCCGGCGGAGATATCGGGATTGTCGCAAATAACGCCAGCGACGTGATTGTCGGATCAGTGAACAGCGCCACCAACGTGGATGTGCTGACGCAAGGAGCCTTTGTCGCAGACGAAGTAAATGCAGCCCAGACGGGTTCGGGTCAGGTCGACATCGCAGCAGACAACGGTATTACCCTGCGCAACGTCTCTGGAATCGACATCGGCCTGACAGCCCTGAACGGCCTGGTCAATGTGGCCAATAATGTCGATGTGACCAATATTCTCATAGCTTCGGGTGCGGCCGTTTCCATCGTCACGCAGCAGAACATGAGTGTCAGCGCCGAAGCCACCAATGGCGATATAGGCCTGTCCTCGGCAGTAAATATCGATGTCCAGAGCGCTAAGGCCAGTGGCGATATTGTCATTGCCGCCGTCGACGACGTTCTGATCAACAGCTTGGTAAACGCGGCCAATGATCTGCAGATCACGGCTGGGGGTCAGATCGATATTCAGGCGAATGTTTTGGGCAGCACCATCAGGACGGTAAGTTCCGACATGAACATCGGTTCGACCGCCAGCCTCGGTCAAACCGATTTGGCAGGTGACATCCAGATATTCACCGATGGAACGACACAGATGGTGCTGGGGGGTACAAATGATCAGACCGGTGTATTCTCTCTCCGCAATGATGAATTCAGCCGGATCCATTCGGGCGGCGGCCTTACCATCACCGCTGTGCCGACAGCTAATGGCGGATTCGGGATGGTTGTGCAGGATCTGAACGTGCTTGTTGCTAACAATGTCAGCGGCCCGCAATCGGCCAATATCGGACTGAGCAACAATCTCAATCTGGTGTCAGGCCAGTCGATCTCGGTGATTGGCTTCGTGGATTTCAGTAATGCCAATGCCAATTCCGGCCTCAATTTCACCGCTGGTCAGGATCTGTTTATCGATGCCGCCAGCGGCATCATCCAGATGACCGATGCGAACGGCAATTTCTTCGGCAGCGGTAGCCTTTCGATCACCGCACCCAATGTCTATGCGATGACCACTCAGGCGCTTGACGACATCTCCGGTCTCAGCGCCGCGGATATCAACATCCGTCTGGCGAACAATGACGGGATCGACCTGCCCGACGGCTTGATCCGGGCTGACAATGTCCAACTGGCGGTTACCAATAACCTGTTCATTCAGAATACGGCGAACGGAACCGATTTTGCGGATCGGCGTGGTTTCAATGTTGTCGCTTTGTCTATTGCAGGCCCCTCAACCGGTAGTGCCAATATCGTGATCAACGGCATCGTTGGTGGTGCAGCAGGTCTGGATACGATCCCGGCCACCGATGTGGCGATCGGCTTCGATCCTGCATCCACGATCAATGGCTGTGTGATCAACAACCCCGCTAGCTGTGTCGCCACACCGTCGCCAACGCCCAGCCCGGAAAACCCAGAAATTAATGATCCGGTTCAGGATGTGATTGAAGAAGAGGTGACGCCTGAAAAATATGTGCCCAACCCATTTGCAACCAATACGATCGAGATAGAGGAAAATGCGGAATTGGTCGAAGATCCGCTGATCGACGAGCCGGTAACCGGTGCAGGCAATGACGACCTATGGGTCGAGGTCGAGGGAGAGGGAGAGGGAGAGGAAGATGAAGACGAAGAGGAAGAGCAAGAGCTTGAACCGGCAGAATGATCTCGCCGGTAAATTGATCTGTTGACCTTTTGCGCGGAAAGCCATTAGGCGATGGCTGATGAATGACAATGCCGCGCATCCGCTAAAACTATTCAACAGCCTGTCTCGCCAGATGGAGGAGTTGGTGCCCGTCCATCCAGGCGAAGCGCGCGTCTATACCTGCGGACCGACGGTCTATAATTACCCTCATATCGGCAATATGCGGGCTTATGTGTTCGCCGATTTG
This sequence comes from Sphingomonadales bacterium, assembly GCA_013204445.1. Classification (GTDB taxonomy): domain Bacteria; phylum Pseudomonadota; class Alphaproteobacteria; order Sphingomonadales; family Sphingomonadaceae; genus Parasphingorhabdus. The sequence continues at coordinate 3,370 of JABMNS010000238.1, read as the reverse complement.
CTAGGTCGCACGCTGAGCTGGAAGGGCTATCGGCTCACCCACGTCATCAACATTACCGATGTCGGGCATCTCACCGATGATGCAGACGATGGGGAAGACAAGCTCGAGAAAATGGCGGCCGAGAAAGCCCAGTCGATCTGGGATATCGCGAAACATTATACCGAAGCCTATTGGCAAGATATCAAGGCGCTCAATATCCGGCAACCGGCCCACTGGTCGATTGCCACCGACTATGTTCCGGCGATGATAGAATATGCGAAAGGCATCGCCAAAAAACATTGCTACGAGTTGGAGAGTGGACTGTATTTCGATGTGTCTACCGTCGGAAATTACGGCACGCTCGCCCGCGCATCAACCGACGATGGCGAGGGCCGGATCGACACTGTAGAGGGAAAGCGCAATGCCGCCGATTTCGCGATCTGGCGCAAGACGCCGCTAGGCGAGAAACGGCAGATGGAATGGGACAGTCCTTGGGGCAAAGGCGCGCCGGGCTGGCATCTGGAATGTTCGGTCATGTCGGAGGCTTTGCTGGGCCTTCCGTTCGATATCCATACCGGGGGAATTGACCACCGCGAGATTCACCATCCGAATGAGATCGCCCAAAACCAGGCCCATAGCTGCTCAGATCATTCCGGCGCAAAAATCTGGATGCACAATAATTTCCTGATCGACCGGGCCGGTAAAATATCAAAGTCTTCGCGCGAGTTTTTGCGGCTGCAGTTACTTATCGGCAAGGGCATCCACCCTCTCGCCTATCGCCTGATGTGTTTGCAGGCCCATTATCGTAGCGAACTGGAATTTGCTTGGGAGAATCTGATTGCAGCACAGACACGGTTGAAGCGGATGGTGATGGGCGCGGAGCGACTGGCAGAGAAAGCCGATGGCAAGACGGAAATAGTCGGCCACCCCGCTCTTCTGCAACTGCGCGAAAAATTTGACGCGGCCTTGTGCGAAGACCTGAATAGCTCAAAATGTTTGCCGCTGCTGGAAGAATTGCTCGCGCTCAAAAAAGTGCCTGCCGAACAGAGGCTCATGTTACTTTCTGACATGGACACAGTTTTGGGGTTGGAGCTGATGTCGTTGAGGCGCAGCGAGCTGCGCGTCCGACCCATAGATGCAAAGATAGATGAAGCCGACATCGAAACAAAGCTGGACCAGCGCCAGAAAGCAAAATCGGAAAAGGATTTTGCGACCGCCGATTCCATCCGTAATGAACTGACGGCAAAAGGCGTGGAGCTGATGGACGGCGATCCGCTGCGCTGGGAATGGAGAATTGAAATATGACCAAAATAAAAGCCGCCATGGCTTCCCTCGTCCGACCACTCGTCGAACCGCATTGCGGCGATCTTGATGTCACATGGTTCACCAGCACCGAAGAGGCGATGGAAATCGCACCGCATGCGGAAATCGGTTGGTTCGACATGTATGACAAGGGCAAGATGGCCGAACTTATTTCCGCCGCCACCAGTCTCAAATGGCTCAATAGCATCTATGCCGGGGTCGAACATTTTCCGCTGGATCAACTCAAGGCGCAGGGTACGATTCTGACCAATGGCGCCGGCCTCAACAGCGCGCCGATCGCCGAATTTGCGATCATGATGATGCTGGCCGCGGCCAAGCGCATGGACGCAATCATCGACAATCAACGCCAGCACAACTGGCTTGAAACGCCGCCGGGAACAGCAGAAATTGATGACAGCAAGGCCCTAATCATCGGCTATGGCGGCATCGGTCAGCAGATCGCTAAGAAGCTCTCCGGATTTGACGTTGACGTGACCGCTGTCCGGCGCACCGCGTCCGGTGAAACTAATGTTATCGGACTCGACGACTGGCGGGACCGGCTGGGAGAATTTGACTGGGTCTTTGTTTCAGCCCCTGCAACCAGTGACACGAAACATCTGCTTGGTGCGGACGAATTTGCGGCAATGAAATCATCGGCATGGCTGGTCAATGTTGCGCGCGGATCGCTTGTCGATCAGGATGCATTGCTTGACGCCCTAAATGACAAGGTGATCGGCGGCGCAGCGCTCGACGTCACCGATCCTGAGCCCCTACCGGCCGATCATCCACTTTGGGACGCGCCAAATTGCATCATCACCATGCATTTGTCGGGGACTGCCCAAACCCGCATGTTCCAACGTGCGGCAGCCCGCTTCGTCGAAAACCTGAAACGCTACCAGAGTGGTGACGAGATGATTGCCGTGGCCGATTTCGATCGCGGATATTGAGGGGTGACACTTAGGTTTTTTTAACTTATCAACCAAGAGCATAGGGGTAGAGTGAGTCTCTTTTCTGAGGGGGATTGAGGGTCATTGGGGTCGTTACCATTTACTCTTACAAACACTGGTCATCACGATCAGGGAAGGACCCACATGACCAAAGCATCCGATCTGTTCGTGGAATGTCTCGAAAACGAAGGCGTTGAATATCTGTTCGGCGTTCCGGGTGAAGAAAATCTCGACATGCTTGACAGCCTGTCGCGCTCGAAGAAAATCAAGCTCATATTGACCCGTCACGAACAGGGCGCCGGCTTCATGGCGGCGACCTATGGGCGGCATACTGGCAAGACCGGGGTTTGCATGGCGACATTAGGCCCCGGCGCGACCAATTTGGTGACCGCCGCGGCTTATGCCCAATTGGGCGGCATGCCGATCCTGATGGTCACCGGCCAAAAACCGATCAAGAAATCCAAACAGGGCCGTTTCCAGATTCTCGACGTCGTCGACATGATGGGGCCAATCACTAAGTTCACGCATCAGCTGGCGTCCGCGGACAATATCCCGAGCCGCGTGCGCGAGGCAATTCGTCTGGCTGAAGAAGAAAAGCCCGGCGCCACCCATATTGAATTTCCGGAAGATATCGCTGACGAGGAAACGGATTCGACCCCGATCGCGCCAAGCCTGACCCGGCGTCCCGTTGCCGAGGCTAAAGCCGTGCGCGCCGCGACCAAGAAAATTGAAAATGCCAAATCTCCGATCATTGTTGTGGGTGGCGGTGCCAACCGGACAACCACCGGACGCATGCTCACCCAATTTATCGAGAAGACTGGCATCCCCTTTGTCACCACCCAGCTTGGCAAGGGCGTGGTCGATGAAACCCACAAGGAATTCATGGGTTGCGCGGCGCTATCGGCGAATGATTTTGTCCATCGCGCGATCGAATCGGCGGATCTGATCATCAATGTCGGTCATGATGTGATTGAAAAGCCGCCATTCTTCATGTCGCCCGGCAGCACCGAAGTCATTCACGTGTCGATGAACAGCGCGGAAGTCGATCCTGTCTATTTCCCGCAGATTGAGGTGATCGGCGATATCGGCAATGCCATCTGGCAAATGAAGGAAGATATTGTTCCGTCCGGCAGCTGGAATTT
>JABMNS010000237.1 GCA_013204445.1 Sphingomonadales bacterium | reverse complement strand
CTGCAGCACGCCCGGCATTGCCTTGGCGGTGGTTGCATCCATCGATTCAACCGTTGCGCCGATGACCGGAGCGGCCTTTACCGCCGCATATTTCATCCCCGGCACAGCGGCATCAATGCCAAAAACCGCACTGCCATCAACCTTTTCCGGAATATCATGGCGCGCCTTCGGCTGGCCCATGATCTTGTAATTTTCCGGCGATTTGAGCTTTGGCTTGGCAGGCAGGCTTTGCTCCGCTGCGGCGAGGGCAAATTTCGCGAATGTTTCGGACTTGCCGCTCTTGACGTGCGAAATCATGCTGTCGGCCGTGCTGATCTCGCCAGCCGGAACTTGCCATTCGCTCGCCGCTGCTGCGACCAGCATTTCGCGGGCGGCGGCACCGGCGGTGCGCATCGCACGCTGGCCGGTGGCGCGCACCGAATAACTGCCGCCGGTAAACTGCAGACCCATGGCCTGCGCCAGTTCCAATATGCCGCCGGCGACCGTCGGTTCGAATATTGCCGGGACTTCGAGATTGGGGGCCAGAAAATCGCGGGCAATCGAATCGGAAACATATTGCATGTCGGCTCGCGCTTCGAGAATCCGCACCTTGCTCCAGTCGGCATCCATCTCGTCCGCCAGCATCTGGGCCAGCGCGGTATAGACTCCCTGCCCCATTTCGACATGCGGGATGACGGCGGTGACGATATTGTCGGCATCAACCTTGACCCAGGCATTGAGCAATTGCTCATCCTCGCCATTGGTCAGCAGCGGGCTCAGCCGGTCGATCGGATTGCCCTGACGCACGGCGACGCCGACGACCAGCGCGCTGCCGGCGACCACGCCGGCACTGATGAAGGCCCGGCGAGTCCATTTGCCCTTTTTCGCGGGGCTGTCGGTCGCTGTCTTGCTCATGCCGCCGACCCCTGCGCGGTCACTTGTCCGGCTGCCGCCTTGATCGCCTGGCGAATCCGTCCGTACATGCCGCAGCGGCAGACATTGCCCGCCATCGCCGCATCAATCTGCGCGTCGGTCGGATTGGGATTTTTTTGCAGCAATGCCGTCGCCGACATGATCTGGCCCGACTGGCAATAGCCGCATTGCGGCACCTGGGCTGCGATCCAGGCCTGCTGGACCTTGTGCAAAGAGCCGTCTTCACCGGCGATACCTTCGATGGTCGTGATGGCCTTGCCTTCGGCAGAGGAAACTGGCGTCGAACAGCTGCGGATCGGTTGGCCATCCAGATGCACAGTGCACGCTCCGCATTGGGCGATGCCGCAACCGAATTTGGTGCCGGTCATTTTCAGATTTTCGCGCACGACCCACAAAATTGGTGTCGCCGGGTCAACATCGACCTCTTTGGCCTGGCCGTTGACGTTCAGCTTGATCATGGAAGTTTCACCCGGATGATTGAATTGCAATCTGCAACTCATAGCGAATCGATTGTGTCAAGCCAAGCGGCCTTTGGGACAGGGAGCTGATCCGCGATCCCGCCTGGCCTGGCCAACGGGAAGCGGACCCATATGACAGTGCCAAGGCAGGAGAGATGCCTGCGCCGATCCGGCATTGCCGTAGCGTCAGCTTAATTGGTCGGTTAATTGCTTGTTTCCGGCGGTTTTCAGCCTATAGTCCGGCCAAATTGCGACCAAGGAGCGCTCCTATGAATCTGGAATTCACCGAAGACGAAAAAGCCTTTCGCGCTGAAGTGCGTGAATTTATTGAAAATAATTATCCGCAAAATATCGGGACTCGCGGCGTGCAGGATGACCTGAGTCCGCAAGACATGGTCGCCTGGCACAAGATTCTCGGCAAAAAGGGCTGGTCGGTTCCGGCCTGGCCGACGGAATATGGTGGCACCGACTGGACACCGACGCAGCGCTATATCTGGTCAGAAGAAAATGCGCGGAAAAATACCGTGATGCCTTTGCCCTTTGGCGTCGCGATGGTCGCGCCGGTAATCTACACATTCGGCAATGAAGAACAGAAAGCGCAGCATCTGCCCGGCATTCGCTCGGGTGAAGTGTGGTGGTGTCAGGGCTATTCCGAGCCCGGTGCCGGCTCCGATCTTGCCTCGCTGAAAACCACAGCGGTGCGGGACGGTGATGATTATATCCTCAACGGCCAGAAAACCTGGACGACGCTGGCGCAGCATGCCGACTGGGGATTTTTCCTCTGCCGCACCGACCCGGACGCGCCCAAGCCGCAAATGGGCATCAGCTTCATTCTCGTCGACATGAAGACACCGGGGATCGAAGTCCGCCCGATCAAGTTGATCGACGGTGGTTATGAAGTCAACGAAGTGTGGCTGACCGATGTCCGCGTCCCTGCGACCAATTTGATTGGCGAAGAGAATAAGGGCTGGACCTATGCCAAGTTCCTGCTCGCCCATGAACGCTCCGGCATTGCCGGTGTGGCGCGTTCCAAGCGCGGTATCGAACAGCTCAAGGAAATTGCAGCTTCCGAATTGCTCGATGGCAAGCCGCTGATCGAGGACATGGGTTTTGCCCAGAAGATCAGCCAGCTCGAGATCGACCTTTCCGCTCTGGAAATCACCGAACTGAGAACCCTGGCGGGCGAACAGGCCGGCAAGGGACCGGGACCGGAGAGCTCTTTGCTGAAGGTCAAGGGCACGGAAGTTCAGCAGCGCCTGACCGAGCTGACCCTGGAAGCGGTCGGCCATTATGGCACGCCCGATTTCCGCAGCTTTCCGGATGACGGGTCGAATGACTTCCCGATTGGTCCGGACTATGCCCATCATGCGGCACCGACCTATTTCAACATGCGCAAGACGTCGATCTACGGCGGGTCCAACGAGATCCAGCGCAATATCATCACCAAAATGAT
>JABMNS010000236.1 GCA_013204445.1 Sphingomonadales bacterium | reverse complement strand
TTGCACGCCTGCGTGCCGCTATAGTCAAACTCGCAGGCCTGGCCGATGATGATCGGGCCAGCGCCTATGATAAGGATGGATTTTATGTCAGTTCTTTTGGGCATTAATGTTCATCCAAGTTGGCGCTTTCGGCCACTACGACTCGAACGTCTTCGTTCGGACCGTGTTTGAGAAGGCCAAGAAAGACTTTGCCTCCGATTCCAATGAGGTTTTGAAGCAGCCAATCCCATATCTTGGGAAGGTCAGACAAGAGTTCAGCTTTGCTTTTCTCAAAATCCCGACCGAAACTCTCCAAATAGGGGTTCCATTCATGAAGCCACTTGTGAGACCGGCGATAAATCGCTCGCACATCATCAACCGTTAAATTTATTTCCAGCCTCTTCACTATGTGATTTGAAACTCTAGGATCACTGCCTAAAGGTGGGTTGTCTCTTCTGAATGACCTTGGGAAAACCAACTCTTTTTGCTTCGGCAGCTTAGCAAATTTTTTATCGGCATTCCATTGACCGCGAGCATCTCTCGGGATCTTCTTTAAACCGTTATCCAACGCTACTAAACAACCGAATGCGAAACGCTCTATGGATTTCCGTATATGAAAAGCACTGGTTTCGAGGACTGCAAAGTCAGAATTAGCCTCTCGATGCAGGTTGTCTATTATTTCGTATCTAGCTCTAATATTTATTAACAACGATTGATACTTCCGATGCGGGGAAGGTTTTTCGACCATAGCCATCACGCCGGATTCTCGTCAGAAATCTCGCCATTTTCGTTGCATGCAAAACAACCCCAACCATCATGGTCGATGTCATATTCGGTTTCGATCTCGAGGCATTTGCGCGTCAGTTCTCGGATCGTTTCCCGCTTGGTATCCAGATCAATCTGCAGCTCGATCACCCACTCGTCATCCTCATTGGTGACCAGCGCCGAGCGGAAGCCCCATTTTGCCGCGTCATTCTTCAGCTTGTTGAGATCGGAAACCGCACCGACAAATTGCACGTTAATCTCGCGCACAACATGAGAAAAATCGCCGCCTGCGGCCATATTTTGCAGGATTTCGTCATCAATCGCCCATTCTTCGGCAAGATGTTCAGGATCAATTGCGCCGCTCATTGGCTCAGCCCCCCCACAAATTTCTCGAACAGATAGAAACTGTCCTGCGGTCCAGGACTCGCCTCGGGGTGATATTGCACGCCAAAGGCGCGTTTGCCGATGATTTCGATGCCGCAATTGCTGCCGTCGAACAGGCTTTTGTGGGTCTCGTGAATATTGTCGGGCAGCGTTTCGCTGTCCACCGCAAAACCATGATTCATGCTGGTAATCTCGACCAGACCTTCGGTCTCGTCCCAGCCGCCGCCGATCCGCTGCACCGGATGATTGGCGCCGCGATGGCCCTGGTGCATTTTCACCGTCTTGGCGCCCGCCGCCAGCGCCAGCATCTGATGACCAAGACAGATGCCGAACAGCGGGATATCCGCTTCCAGCAATTGTTTGATCACTGGAACCGCATAGACGCCAGTCGCCGCCGGATCGCCGGGGCCATTGGAGAGAAATACCCCTGCCGGTTCCAACTTCATGATTTCTTCAAACGAAGATTCGGCTTTAACTACAGTGATTTTTGCTCCAGCATTCACAATATTTCTAAAGATATTGCGCTTCGCGCCATAATCAATCGCCACGACATGCGGACGGGTCGAAGATGCTTCCATCTCTTCCAGCGGCGCATAGCCATGACCCAGCCGCCACAGACCACCCTTGTCCCACAATTGGGTCTGGTGCCCGGTCACTTCCTTGGCCAGATCCATGCCTTCCAGCCCGGCCCAGGCCCGCGCCTTGCCGAGCAATTCGTCAATATCAAACTGGCCATCGGGATCATAAGCGATCACCGCATTGGGCGCTCCCGCTTCGCGGATCCGCCGGGTCAAAGCGCGGGTATCAACGCCGCTGATCCCGATCCGGCCATTTTCCGCCATCCACTGGTCAAACGGCTTCTGGTCGCGGAAATTGGATGGCGCGGTAATATCCTCGCGGACGATGCAGCCCAGAGCATGCGGGCTGTCGGCCTCTACATCCTCGTCATTGGTTCCGGTATTGCCGATATGCGGGAAGGTGAAGGTCACGATCTGCCCGGCATAGCTAGGGTCGGTCATCACCTCCTGATAGCCGGTCATCGCGGTGTTGAAGCAGACTTCGCCAACCGCACTGCCCGTCGCGCCAAAGCCCCTGCCCCACACAATCGTACCATCGGCCAATACCAATATCCCTGTTGCACCCGCGGGAGCGTCGGGATTATGGGCATTGGTCATGGGCTGTTCCTTTGGGTCTGGCGTATGCGCAAAATTTCATGGGACCTAGAACCAGATTTCTGGCGTCACAATCTATGAAAAAAATTATCTTCCCGCTATACGTGGTCACTTACTCCAAAAATATGAGGAACGCCATGATTCGCGATACCGTGAAAGCCGCGCAAATTGC
>JABMNS010000398.1 GCA_013204445.1 Sphingomonadales bacterium | reverse complement strand
TTCAAACACTTATCGACACTCGCGATGAGGAGGGACTTTCTTCTCGATTCAGCACCCGCCTAGACTTCGGGACCGCCGGACTGCGCGGCGAACTAGGTGCTGGCCCGAACCGGATGAACAGAGTGGTTGTGGCCCAAACAGCTCTGGGCCTCGCTGAATTTTTGAACGCTAATCGCGAAACCTACTTAGATCCTTCCGGAGGACTAAGCGCGGTAATCGGCTACGACGGCAGAACAAACTCAGATGTATTCGCCCTAGACAGCGCAGAGATTTTGAGCGCAGCCGGAATTAAAACCTTTCTATTTTCGGAGATGGTTCCTACCCCTGTTGCTGCATTCACCGGCAGGCGGCTTGGCGCGAGCCTCACTGTAGTTGTGACTGCAAGCCATAACCCTCCAAGAGATAACGGTTACAAGGTCTACCTTGGAGGCCCCACCGGGGGCAGTCAGCTTGTACCACCACAGGACAGGGAAATCGCGAATCTAATAACTGCACTCTCCACTAAAACTACTTTTCAACAGATTCCGAAGAGCAAAGACTTTACGCTCATCGGTCAGCCGGAAATAAGCCAGTACCTGGATCGAGCCAAAACACTAATTAGCATGCGAGAAAGCGAAATTGCCAAGAGATCAGCCATCCGGATAACACACACCGCTCTGCATGGAGTTGGCTGGAAAGTGGTGAAGCCGCTCATGGCAGCCGCTGGCTTCAAAGTATTACCGGTCGCCCTGCAAGCAGAGCCAGACCCTAAATTTCCAACCGTAGCCTTTCCAAATCCGGAGGAAAAGGGCGCCATGGATCTGAGCTTCGCCGAAGCAACTAGAAATGACAGTGACATTATTTTGGCAAATGACCCAGATGCCGACCGGCTAGCAGTAGCAGTTCGCGGCGGTGATGGTTATCAGATGCTCACCGGAGACCAGGTTGGACTGCTGCTTGCAAATCAGCTTGCTCCAAGCTCACAGGCAATCGCAAATTCGATAGTGTCGGCTGATTTATCAGCACTTGCGAAGCACTACGGTGTTCCCTACACCCAGACATTAACAGGCTTCAAGTGGATTTCTAAGGTTCCCGATCTTGGCTATGGATATGAGGAAGCCCTCGGCTACTGCGTTGATCCGGAATACACCCCGGACAAAGACGGCATAACAGCGGCCCTAATAA
>JABMNS010000235.1 GCA_013204445.1 Sphingomonadales bacterium | reverse complement strand
GGTTCCACCTATGGCGGCAATCCGCTGGCGATGGCCGCTGGCAATGCGGTCTGGGACGTGGTCGCCAATGATGAATTTCTGGAAAATGTCCGGTCGACCGGCGACAAGCTGCGCGCGGCGATCGAGCAATTTATCGGCAATTATCCCGACCTGTTCATTGGCGTGCGTGGCAAGGGCATGATGCTCGGCATCATGATGACACAGGAAACACGGTCCTTCGTCTCGCATCTCCGCGACAATCACGGTCTGCTGACGGTGGCCGCCGGGGACAATACGTTCCGGATATTGCCGCCACTGAACATTGATGACAGCCACATAGCGACGTTCATCGAGAAACTCTCCGCTGGTGGGGCTGATTATGTGGCTCCAGCAGCATGAGTCGGCATTTTCTCAATCTCGCCGATGCGGGCGGCGATGCGGTTGCCGCCATGATATCCGATGCGATCGATCGCAAGGCGGCGCGCACAGGCTGGCTCAAGGGCAAGCCGGATGCGGACGAGCCACTGGCCGATCATGTGCTGGCGATGATCTTTGAAAAGAGCAGCACCCGGACCCGGGTGTCCTTCGATATCGCTATCCGTCAGCTTGGCGGTACCAGTATCGTCATGGACAGTGGCTCCATACAGCTCGGGCGCGGGGAAACCGTGGCGGATACCGCCAAGGTCCTGTCCCGCATGTGCGACGCGATCATGATCCGGACCGACGATCATGCGAAAATAGAGGATATGGCGGCAAATGCCAGCGTGCCGGTGATCAACGGCCTCACCGACCTGTCCCATCCCTGCCAGATCATTGCCGATCTGCTGACTTTGGTCGAGCATGGCAAAGCCTTGCCGGGTCTGGAAATTGCCTGGCTGGGAGATGGCAATAATGTCCTGAACAGCATTGTCGAAGCCGCCGGCCTGATGAAATTCAATGTCCGGATCGGTTGCCCGCAAGGCTATGATTCCGATCCCGAGTTCATAAAACAAGCCCGGGCCGCAGGCGCCAATATCTCGATCCACCGGGACGAGAATGAAGCGGTGGCCGGCGCGGATGTTGTTGTGACCGATACTTGGGTGTCGATGGGTCAGAAGCAGGTGGACAACAAGCTCGCCGCGATGATGCCGTATCAGGTCAATGACGTGATGATGGAGCAGGCCAAGCCAGATGCGCTATTCCTGCACTGTCTGCCCGCGCATCGGGGCGAGGAAGTCATGCCGTCGGTCATCGATGGCCCGCAGTCTGTGGTCTGGGACGAAGCGGAAAACCGGATTCATGCGCAAAAATCGGTGCTTCGCTGGTGTTTCGGCCAGATTTGATGGTGGACATGGCATTGACCGACAATATTATGTCGTTCGCGATCCCAGCAAAAAATTGCCGTGGGCGAGTGGTCCGGCTTGGCCCAGCGCTTGATATGATTCTGGCGGCCCATGCTTATCCGCCAATGATCCGGGATATTCTCGCGGAAGCCGTTTGCCTGACCGCCATGCTGGGCGCTTTATTGAAGGATGAGGGATCGCAACTGACATTGCAGGCGCAAACCGAAGTCGGCGTGATCAGCCTTCTCGCCTGTGACTATAAGGACGGCGCTCTGCGCGGCTATGTTGAATTCGACCGAGACCGGCTGGCATCTCAACCGCTTGAATCCAGCCTGATGGCGCTGTTCGGCAAAGGCTATCTTGCGATCACCTTTGATCTGCCGGAACCCCGTGGCCGCAATCAGGGCATCGTCCCGCTCGAAGGAGCCAGTCTCGCGGAAGCGGTTCAGAATTATTTCTTCCAGTCAGAGCAGATTCCAACGCTGATCCGGGTTGCCGTCGATGAGACCGATGGACGGATTTCCGCTGGCGGCCTTTTGGTTCAGCATCTTCCCGAAGGGGAAGAAGGTCGCGAACGACTGCATGTGCAACTGGACCACCCGGAATGGGAACATGTCGAGATCATGGGTGGCAGCGTGCGCGCAGCAGAACTGACCGATATCGCGCTGCCTCTGGAGGACTTATTGTGGCGCCTTTTCAGCGAGAGCGACGAAGTGAGGCTTTTGAGCGGTAAACCGTGCGTTAAGGGATGCCGCTGTAATGAAGATCATATCCGGGACGTAATCGCGCGTTTCCCGAAAGAAGATAAGGAAGATATGGTTGACGAAGCAGGAAATATTGCAATTGACTGCGCATTTTGCAGCAAGACATTCATGATTACGCGCGCCAGCTTGAACAACTGAAGGCCGTAGCGGATATGCAATCAGTAAGGATTGTCGAAAACCTCCTATGATTTGCCGCAATTTTAGACAAAATAGGCCACAATTCGCAAACATAATAATATCTGCAAAAGATTAACGTCGCAACCAACAGAACGGAGAATAGCAATGAAAGGCTTGAAACTGATCAAAATCATCAGCGCAGCCGCCGCCGTCCTGTCCGGATTTGCGATTGCTGCCCCGGCACAGACGCCCGGCTTGGCCTTGCTCGACGGGCTCACGCAGGGGGAGTGGACATTGAAAGAACGGGGTTCTCGCGAACCCGGCCAAAAAGTCTGCCTGGGCAACCCCGAATTGCTGCTGCAAATCCAGCATGGCAACGCAAATTGTACGCGCTACGTTATAGAAAATGACCCGAAGAAGCTTCGCGTCAGCTATAAATGCGGCAGTGCCGGCCAAGGCGTTACCGAAATCAAAAAGGAATCCAGCGGCCTGGTGCAGATATTCTCTCAGGGTATCCGCAATAATGCGCCATTTTCCATCACTGTCGAAGGCCGTCGCACCGGCAGTTGCTAGGCACGATTCACGCGCAAAACTTGCGCCGCGCGGGCAAGGTCATTAGCGGGACCCATCATGACTTCCGAATCAAAAACAGCGATCATATTATTGTCCGGTGGACTGGACTCGATGGTGTCCGCAGCGCTCGCTGCAGAGCAGGGCTATCGTCTGATTGCGCTGACCATTGACTATAATCAGCGGCATAAAATCGAACTGCAATCGGCGCAGAAAATTGCCGCCAAGCTCGGCGTGGTGGAACATATCACCTTGCCGCTCGATCTCAGCCGCTTTGGCGGATCAGCGCTGACCGCCGATATTGACGTCCCCAAGACCGGGGTTACCTATGATATTCCGGTGACCTATGTGCCCGCCCGCAATCTGATTTTCCTGTCGCTAACCCTCGGGCTGGCAGAGGCCAGAGAGGCGCGGGATATATTCATCGGCGTGAATGCGTTGGATTATTCCGGCTATCCGGATTGCCGCCCCGAATTTATCGAGGGGTTCGAGCGACTGGCCGATCTGGCGACTAAGGCAGGGGATCAGGGCAGCGGCTTTCATATCCGGACCCCGCTTCAATATATGACCAAGGCAGACATAGCCAAGGAAGCAATCCGGCTTGGTCTCGATCCCGCCTGGAGCTGGTCCTGTTATGACCCGACCGCCGATAATCTTCCTTGTGGGCTGTGCGACAGTTGCCGCTTGCGGCAAAAGGGTTTTGAAGAAGCCGGCATAATCGACCCGACGCGATACGCGGCGCTATGAGCTATGCGGTCAAAGAAATATTCCTGACCCTGCAGGGCGAAGGTGTGCATGCCGGGCGCCGGGCGGTGTTTGTCCGCTTAGCCGGATGCAATCTCTGGTCCGGGCTGGAACGGGACCGCGGCACTGCGATCTGCCAGTTTTGCGACACGGATTTTGTCGGGCTGGACGGTGAAGGCGGCGGGCGTTTCAAGACGGCCAGCGATCTCGCTAAGGCTGCGTCCGAGACATGGGGTGATGACCGGGAATTCCGCTTCGTGGTTCTGACCGGCGGCGAGCCGATGCTGCAGGTCGACGAGGCTCTGATCGAGGCGCTGCACGCCGAAGGCTTTTTCATCGCCATCGAATCGAACGGGACGCTGGCGGTTCCGCGCACGATCGACTGGATCTGCATCAGCCCGAAGGCGCAAAGCGAGACGGTCCAGCGCTCGGGTGATGAGCTGAAACTGGTCTGGCCGCAGGACGGCAGCGACTGGCAGGAAATGCAAGGCTGGCACTTCGCCAATCTGCTGCTGCAACCCAAGGACGCGATTGCAGATCCAGCCGCCAGTCAGGCCCATCTTGAACAGGCGATAGCC
>JABMNS010000234.1 GCA_013204445.1 Sphingomonadales bacterium | reverse complement strand
TGGCCGCGAATGGACCTATGCTGCATTGCTGGCTGATTGCGAAAAACTCGCCCGGGCGCTCGCATCGCGGCATGAAGCGGGTGCGCGGATTGCCATCTGGGCAACCAATTGCCCCGAATGGGTGTTGATGCAATATGCCGCCATGCTGGCTGGCCTGACCGTTGTGACAGTGAACCCGGCCTATATCGCCAGAGAGCTTCGCTATGTCCTCGAGCAATCCGGGGCAACCGGACTCTATCATTCTCCAGAAGCACGCGGACGAGCGCTTGGCCCGGTGGCGGAGGAAGCTTGCGAAGGCCTGCCATCCGCCGTCCAGCGGTTCGACATTACCGATCTCGACAGGCTGTTTACGGACCATGAAGCGGGTGATCTGCGCGAGACCGGCTCCGACCATATCATGCAAATTCAATATACTTCGGGCACAACCGGTCTCCCCAAGGGCGTATTGCTGAAACAGGGTGGTGTTTTGCAGAATAACGCCGATCTTGTTCGCCGCTGGGGCGTCGATTCTGGCGACCTGATGCTCGTCCCCACTCCCCTTTTCCATGCCGGAGCTTCCGCCTTCATGTTTGGTTCGCTGGTGCTCGGGGCAATTTATATTTCCGTACCTTATTTCGATCCGGCACTGATGATCAATGCCATTGAAAAGCATCGCCCGCGCTTTACCGGCGGCGTGCCGACGATGCTGGTGCTGATGGTCGACGAGGTTCGGCGCAGTGGCAAGGATATGAGTTCGGTCGACCGGATGATGTGCGGCGCCGCGATGGTCGCGCCCAACCTCGCGAAAGACGCCCACGAGGCGTTCGGGGCACCAGTGCAGGTGGTCTATGGCCAGACCGAAGCCTCGCCGGCGATTACATCTTCGTGGCTCGATGACAGTGGGGAAGACCTGACCCAGACGATTGGCCAGCCGATGCCACATATGGATGTCGCGGTTTTAAACCCTGCCGACCACAGCATCTGCGCGATAGACGAGCAAGGCGAAATCTGCGTGCGCGGATCCAATGTGATGCACGGTTATAATGACAATCCCGAAGCAACCGCCGAGGCGATTGATCAAAATGGTTGGCTACATAGTGGCGATCTCGGAACTATGGACAAGCGCGGCTATCTCAAAATCACCGGCCGGGTGAAGGAAATGATCATCAAAGGCGGCGAGAATCTATTTCCCGCGGAAATCGAGAATGCGATGCTCGAACATCCGATGGTAGCTGAGGTCGCGGTGGCAGGAATTCCCGACGACAAATGGGGCGAACTGGTTGCCTGTTTTATGCGCGATTCCGGTGGCCGGCGACCGGATGAGAACGAACTGCGCGTTTTCATCCGGGAACGTCTATCGCCTCAAAAAACCCCGGCCTTTTGGATCTGGGTCGACGAATGGCCGATGACGGGTTCGGGGAAAATCCAGAAATTCGAACTCGCAAAAGCGTTGGGACTCGGTGCATATCAGGATCAGATGGCCTAGTTCGCGACCGACTAACGCCGTCATTTACCGATCCGGAATTTGATAATCCGGCTGGTCACTTTCTGCTCGGCATCCATGCCGCCGGCGACAAAATAATCCTGTCCGACTTTGGCGAGGCCGCGGTGGTCCATGCTCGGTTCGGCCAGTCGCCCCAATTCGATCCATTTATCGGCTCTCAAGTCATAGGCAAAAAAACCGCCCGACGGCTTGGCCGGAACCCCGTCATAGCCAATGCCGTCATAATTATAGGGATTGTCGCCGCCACCTGCGAAAACAATCCTCTGACCAGCCTCATCACCAATCGCCGCCATCCGGTATTGCGCGGGACCGCCATGGGCATCCACCACGCGCCAGGTGATCTGGGTCGGTTTTTTCGGGTCAATATCGCCGCGCCAGGTCAGCTTCGCCGCCACAAACTTACGCTTGCCATCGGCGAAGATAGACGCAACCCCATCGCTGGCGATGATGCTGTCGCCCGATATCCCTCCGGCATGGCCGAATACAGGTGTGCCGGGGAATGGAGTGGCTTCGGTCCAGGCATTGGTCAGCGTATCAAACATCTGCACGATGCTGACATTGCCTTCGTCATGCCAGCCGGAAATCAGATAGATGAAACGGTTCTGATAGGGCACGGCAAGCGCGTCATCGACCGGGGTCGGCATATCGGCCATTTGTTCATAGCGGCCGGTGGCGGGATCAAAGGCGAAGACGTCCGGGGTGGAGAGCTCATCGCCATTTGCAGCAACACTATAGCCACCAAAAATAAAGATTTTTCCGGCCACGGTCACAACGGAGCTGGCCAGGCGGCCTTCCGGGACCGGCACAGAAGCGATTGTCTTGCACGATTGGGTCGCAATCACGCAGGCAAATGCGGCGTTGCTGGTGTCTTTCCAGGTCTTGCCCGCTTTCAGGCCGTTGAAACTATATAGGGTCGGCCCATCCGGCCCAACGGCAACGGCCACCGCATTATTGCTTATCGGCTCTGGCAGGGCAAAGTCAGCGGTTTGCGATAGCGGCTCCGGCTGCGGGCTCTGTTCGCACCCGGTCAGGGTCAGCAGCATCGCTGCGACGGCAGTGATCAGAAATTTCATTGCGCCTATTCCCTCTTCTTCTTTTGTTCTGCCAGCACATCCCTGATCGGCCGCGAATAGTCCCACCGCTCCTTATAACGGCTGCGTTCATAAGGGAAAAACGCGTCAATTTTTACTTCCATGCCCGAGGCTTGCAGCGGCACGGCGAAATTGTGCCGCACTGCTCGACGGGCGGCTTCCCGGGCCAGCCGTATCTGCACCGGATTTTGCGCCTGCTTGGCCAGTTCCTCGACGCCCTTTTTGCGATTGGCCTGATCGAGGACATCCTCCGCATCGGTCAAGGCCATCAATATGCCGCCGTTATCATAAGCCTGGATCTGGTCTATATGGACCTCGGGTCTGGCTATTTCGATCGCAGGAATCTCGACATAGAGCACGTCATCGCGGGCATCCCAGCGCACATCATCCGCCTTGAGTTTGGCCATATCTAGTTCGTAACGGACGGTGCCGGGCATGATCAAAGTCTTGCGCGCCGACAGTCCGAGTTTGGTCAACGTGGTGGTGACCGTGGCGTTATAGCCCGCCGAAAATACCGTCAGCCGATTCTGCTCCTGCATATTGCTCAGGCTGGCATTGGCGATGGAGACCGGGTCGGGGCTGATGCTGCTTTCGACGCGCGAAAAGAGCATCCATGTAAGGGTGCCGGTCAGGATCAGAAATCCGCTGATAATAACCACCGGGAACCAAAGGCGCCAAGAAAGCTGGCGGCTCATCCGGCCATGGCCCAGACTTCGCCCGATTGCGTCACGCGATCCCGTTTTTGCAGGTCGATCAGATGCGCGCGCACCGATTGGCCTGCTGCCCCCTTCAGACGCGGATCAAGCCCCTTGTACATGCGCGGGACCATATCGATGATGGCGGCGGGGCCTTCTTCCAGCAGCTTTAAAATCTGCCGTTCGCGCTGCTTGCGATGCCCCATCATCCCGCGCACCAGCTGCCGCGTATTGGTCACTTTCTTGCCATGGGCAGGATAATAGACTTTGTCCTCGCGCTCATAAAGCTTTTGCAGGCTCGCCATATAGTCAGCCATATCGCCATCGGGCGGGACAATGACGCTGGTCGACCAGGCCATGACATGATCGCCAGTGAACATCGCGCCCGACTCCTGCACCGAGAGGCAGAGATGATTGGAGGTATGGCCAGGCGTCGCCACCGCTTCGATAGTCCAACCATCTCCGGATATCGTCTCGCTATCGCCGAGTATGCGGTCCGGCTTATATTCTTTGTCAAAACTCTCGTCAGCACGCGGGCCGTCGTCTGCGAGCACCAGCGGCGCACAGCCAATGATTGGCGCGCCGGTGCGTGCTGCCAGCGGCGCGGCGGCGGGGCTATGGTCGCGGTGGGTGTGGGTGCACATGATCGCACTGATCCGCGCGTCCCCAACTGCCGCCACTATCGCATCAATATGCGCATCTATTGCCGGGCCGGGGTCAATCACCGCTCGATCCGACTTATTGCCGACAATATAGGTTTGGGTCCCGGTGTAGGTATAGGGACTGGGGTTGCCCGCCAGCACCCTTGCGACAAGGGGTTCCATCTGCTCACACAGACCGGTGGGAAATAGGCTGGGATCAAAGTTCATGGATCTGATGTGGCATATTCAGCCCATAAAACAACCACGAAAAAGGGCGATCCGCAAAACGAACCGCCTTATGCCCCGTCATAAACGATTTCCCCGGCTTATGTCATTGGGAGCTGCGCCTTCACTTTTGCAATGCTGTGATCAATTTCCTCGACTTTCTTGGCGCGGTCGATCTTGCTATCGTTGTTCTTTGCTATATTGGCGCGCTCTTGTTTTAACCCTTTCAACGCTGCGTCGAGTATGGTCGTCCTGTCGATCTTGACTTCAAACCCGCCGCAGCCGGCAACCAAGGCCCAGGCCTGGCCGGTAAGGCCGTTCTCCCCGTCCATGGCGACCTGCCTGTTCATCGCGACGCAATTGGGGTCACTGACCTTGTTGCTGGTGGAATAGGAAATGGAGGATATGCGAGCGGCGGACTTTTTATTGTTCTCCGCTTCGCGTTCCGCCATCTGCAGGCCTTGCTTCATTTCCCTTTTGGCCTAGGCCAATTCCCGTTCGACCTCGCGCATGATAGGAAGCCTGTCCAAGCGATCCAGTCCGCTTTCGCGCAGCGCCATGTCGGCCTCAAGTACTGATTTTTCGGCTTCCTCGACCATTTTGCGAATTTCTTTTTCGCTCAACTGCTTGTCCGTGCGCAGGACGATGGTTCTGCCATTATGCTTTATCTTTTGAACATGATCGTCGGACGGATCATAATTTTTGCGACCGTTGAGCATCGTAATGTTAAGCTTATCCCGATCGACAGCAGGAGCTGTCGGAGCCAGCGGCGCTGCCGGTGAAGCCGACGCGGAAGGAGCCTCTGGGGCTAGCGACGCGGAGGGAACCGCAGGTGCTCGTGGTGTGGATAAATCCAGCGGGTCGACCGCTTCGGCATAGGTGACGGTCGCGGTGAGCGGCAGGGCTATGACGGCACCGAGGGCAACTAGACCGGCTCCCAGTTGACGGCGGAGAGCAGGTTTTTCCGATCGCCCTAGCATTTTGAGGCGGCCCTTGATCTTGTCTTTCTGGTTCAAGGGACTGGCCAGGCCCAGCCTGTGGCCGGAAACTGATTTGGCGATGGTCCGGCCGTATACGGCTCGAACATCGCGGCCGCTTTGCGCCAGTACCCGCGCATCGCACGCCGTCTCTTGATCCTGTCGAAACGCGACCCAGGCGAACCAGACAACAGGGTTAAACCAGTGCAGGGACAAAATCGAGAGACCGACAAAATTGGCTGCCAGGTCTCCGGATTCATGATGGGTAATTTCATGTTCCAGCGCCAATTCCCGTTCACGCGGCGCATAGTCGCGGAAGAAATTGGTCGGAACGGCAATATATTTTTCGAGCAACCCGAATGCCAGAGGGCCGCCAACAGCTGCCGTTTCCAGGATTTTGATATTCCCATGACGACCGACCAGTCGGCCGTCAGCAATAATATCTTCCCGGAATTGCAGATAGGAGGCCAGCTTACTGATGAACAGCAGGCCGGCTCCGCCAAGCCAGAGAATGATCGCGATCATTAACCAGTCGAGCGATGCCAGCGCACTGAACCACTAACCGGCTGATGCCGGTAGGTTCATGGCTTGGGGCTGAAGCCAGCTTTGTTTGGCTTTGTATGTTTGTCCAAATAATTGAGGATCACTTCGTCTGTGATGTTCCCGCTGGTGGTGGAG
>JABMNS010000233.1 GCA_013204445.1 Sphingomonadales bacterium | reverse complement strand
GGCATGGCCCATGGTCAGTTTTTCATCGACAACCAGCGCCTTCACGCTGGCTGGTAATTCCAGTAAACGCATCAAATTGGCGATATGACTACGTGACTTTCCGACAATCTCAGCCAGCCGGGTCTGGCTGTGCCCGTAATCAATGCTCAGGCGCGAATAGGCCTCAGCCTCTTCAATGACATTCAGATCCTTACGCTGAACATTCTCGACAATTGCGATCTCAAAGGTTTCCTCATCGTTGAGATTGCGAACCACGGCGGGAATCTGGTGCAGGCGAGCGCGCTGCGCAGCTCGCCACCGGCGTTCGCCGGCGACGATCTGAAAATGCTTGCCATGCGGCCGCACAACGATCGGCTGAATCACCCCGCGTTGCCGCATGCTGTCTGCCAATTCGTCCAGCGCATCGGTATCAAAGCTCTGGCGCGGCTGATCGGGATTTGGCCGAATATCAGAAATTGCAATGGAGCGCAGACCATCAATGACGGGGGCCAACACGGTCCGGTCGCTATCGGAGGGGTCACCGGTTAAGATCGGCTCTTCCCTCTGGATTTCTCCGAACAGACTGTTCAGCCCTCGACCCAGCCCGGTTACGCGCTTCGGTGCTTTCTTGTTCGTGTCATTCAAGGCCTGATCATCAGTCATCAAGCGGCCACCTTTCTATCCGGCAAGCGTCCAATCAGTTCGCGAGCAAGGTCGATATAGGCAACGGAACCGCTGCAGCGATAATCATAGATCAGGGCCGGAAGGCCATGGCTGGGCGCTTCGGATAGACGGACGTTGCGCGGAATCACTGTTTCAAACACCACATCGCCCAAACAAGCCCGGACATCATCGGATACCTGTTCGGTGAGCTTGTTACGGCGATCATACATGGTCAGCACCACGCCCATCACCGAAAGCTGGCGGTTGAAGCGGGCGCGAATACGCTCCACGGTTTGCAGCAACTGGCTCAGACCTTCGAGCGCGAAAAACTCGCACTGAAGAGGTACCAGCAGCGATTCCACGGCAACCATAGCGTTAAGGGTGAGAAGGCCCAGTGATGGCGGGCAGTCGATCAATATGATGTCCCAACGGCCGTTGTCGGCTGCATCCAGAGCCTTCTTAAGACGATGCGTCCGCTCTTCAAATTCCACCAGCTCCACCTCGGCCCCGGAAAGGTCGACGGTGGCGGGAACAATCTCCAGTCCTGGAACCTTTGTTTGGTTGATACAGTCGGACAGCGACACATCATTGATCAGCAGATCATAGCTGCTGTTGATGCGGTCGCCCTGCGACAATCCGAGTCCGGTCGACGCATTGCCTTGCGGATCGAGGTCTATCAGCAAGACTTTCCATCCGCTAGCGGCTAGCGCGGTGGCCATATTAATCGCCGTAGTGGTCTTGCCGACACCGCCTTTTTGATTGGCTATTGCGATACGAACCATATCACGTTCTACCCTAAAATTAGGTTTCTAGCCCTTTCCCACCAATATTCCGGCGTTCGGATCGGTCAAACTATGTTCCACGTGAAACATTTTTTGCCGTTTTGGCGACAGGCCTTTCAACTCTCTTACCGCATTTTTGCCCTTTGGTAAGAGCCAAACCGTATTTTCTGTGGAAAAGCGGTGTGAAAGTGCGATAAGTCGATCCAAAGGTGCAAAAGCACGGGCACTAATGACGTCTGCCGGGAAGCTTTCCATATTCTCCAGCCGGTCTGCAATCACAGTCGCGTGATCGCTTATACCGGTCTTCTCGACCACCTGATTGAGAAACTCGGCCCGGCGCTTGCGGGACTCCACCATCTGCACCCGATACGGAGTCAGTATTGCGATCACTATCCCGGGGAAACCGGCGCCGGTCCCCAGATCAAGCCAGACCTTATCAGCATCGGGCGCCGGCGCGTAGCGCAACAATTGCGCGCTATCGACAATATGACGAGCCCAAAGACTATCACCGCTGATCTTGGAAATAAGATTCTGGTGCTGCATTTCCTCGCGCAGCAAAGCGCTGAACGTCTCAAGGTGTTGCCATGTTTCACGTGAAACATCATATTCTGCGCGAAGCCAGGCTTGCGCTTCTTCTTCGGTCATGCGGCGATGTTCCTATTATGCCGGCGACGGGCGTGGACGAGAATCGCGGCAAGCGCTGCGGGCGTTATGCCCCTGATTCTGGACGCGGCAGCCAATGTTTCGGGCCGGGCGGTTGTCAAGCGTTCAACCATTTCGTTGGAGAGTCCCGCAATGACGGTATAGTCCATATTATCTCCGAGACCAATTTGCTCATTAGCTCGCAGATCGCGCAACTCCGATTCCTGGCGATCGAGATAGGGCGCGTAGCGCGCGTCTTCCTCAATCTCCGCCACCAGATCCGGGTCGCAGCTCGTTAAACATTCTTCCAGTCTTTCGAGTGATGCGATTGTGATATTGGGAAAGCGGAGCCATTGGAACAGGCTTTGCCGAGTCCCGTCGCGGCGCACATTGATGCCCGACTTTAACAGTTCTTCACTGCTATAAACGCTGTCCAGTGCTTTCAATATGATACTACGTGACTGTTGGCGATCGCCAAACCAATCCGCCCGTTCCGGCGAAACACAGCCCGCCGCGATGGCAATGGGCGACAGGCGGGTTGACGCATTGTCGGCGCGCAGCCGCAACCTATATTCCGCGCGTGCGGTCAACATGCGATATGGCTCGGTAACGCCCTGCAGCACCAAATCATCGATCATCACCGCCATATAACTGGTGCCACGATCCAGTGTCGGCGCGTCGTTGCCTTGCACGGCGCAGGCCGCACCGATGCCGGCAATAAGTCCCTGGGCCGCAGCTTCTTCATAGCCTGTTGTGCCGTTTATCTGGCCAGCGCAATAAAGGCCGTCCAGGTCACGGACCTTGAGTGAACGGTCCAATGCCCGAGGATCGATATGATCATATTCGACCGCGTAGCCAGGAACCAGTATTTCCGCCTTCTCCAGCCCCTCCATCGAGCGAACAAAGGCAAGCTGGACATCGGCGGGCAATGACGTGCTGATGCCATTGGGATAGACCAGATTGCTATCAAGGCCCTCCGGCTCGAGAAATACTTGATGTGAATCACGATCGGCAAAGCGGTGGATTTTGTCCTCGATGGACGGGCAATAACGCGGGCCCTGCGCATCAATAGCACCACTGAACAACGGCGACCGGTCGAGCGAACCGCGAACAATTTCATGGGTCTTGGCATTGGTGCGACTGACGGCGCAGAATGTTTGCGGCACGGTGCGCCCTTTCGACAGCGGCGACATTGTCCATCCATCATCATCCGACGGCTGCTCGGGCAAGACCGCCCAATTGATCGTCCGGCCATCAAGCCGCGGCGGGGTTCCGGTTTTTAGCCGGGCTATCGGCAGTCCGGCGTCGCGGATTTGCTGCCCGAGCGATAACGACGCAGCCTCGCCTGTTCTTCCGCCGGCAACGCTTTCTTCACCGCGGAATAATTTCCCGTTGAGAAACGTTCCAGTTGCTAGGATGACGGCCTGGGCGTTGATTGAAGACCCGTCAGCCATAGCGATACCAAAGACGCGAGAATCGGACAGCATCAGGCTAGCTACTTCTCCCTCGACAATCGTCAGATGGTCCTGCGCGTCGAGCATACGGTGGATCGCCGCTTTGTAGAGCTTGCGGTCGGCCTGAATTCGCGGACCCTGCACCGCCGTGCCCTTGGAAAGATTGAGCATGCGATAGTGAATGGCGGCAGCATCGGCCGCCCGTCCGATTAGCCCATCAAAGGCATCAACTTCGCGCACCAGATGGCCCTTACCAAGACCACCAATCGCCGGATTGCAGGACATCGCCCCGATGCTTTCCTTAGTGAAACTGACCAATGCGGTCGACACACCCATGCGTGCGGCTACAGCGGCTGCCTCGCAACCGGCATGGCCTCCGCCCACCACAATGATATCAAATGTTCTCGTCATGCTGCGGCCCATAGCCCAAGCCAGTTTGCACGTCAAAATCTACCGGCGCAAAGCCACTGTTTCACGTGGAACAATCACTTACCGATACAGAATTTTCCAAACAATCCATCCAGCATATCTTCGGTACTCGACTTGCCGGTGATTTCGTCGAGTGCTTTTCGGGCCATACGCAGATGCTCGGCGATGATCAGATAATCCGGTTCATCGATCATCGCGGCCAGGCTATCGCTAGCGGCGAACATACGATCTGCCTGCCGCGCATTGACGCTGACCTGGTCTCCATCGGGTAGAATATCTTTTGCCCGTCTAACCAGATAGTCAACTAGAGCGTCCATGCCCTGGCCACTGACCGGCGACAGCGTGAATGAACCCTTGGCTTTTGGTCGGTGGTCGGGATGATCGCTGCGAGAACTGATCTCGACGAGATTACCGGCGCGTGGCCCCTGCCCTTCGTCGCCCAGCCACAAGATGATATCGGCGGCGGCAAATTGTTGACGCGCCCGGTCGATGCCGATCTGCTCGATGGTTTCTGCTCCGCTATCGCGGACGCCAGCGGTATCGATGAAGAGAAACGGTATCCCGTTCAGGGCAATTGGCACTTCGATAACGTCGCGCGTGGTTCCGGCGATATCGGAAACGATTGCCGCTTCGCGTTCGACCAAAGCGTTGAGCAAAGTCGACTTTCCGCTATTGGGCGGACCGCCGAGCACCACCCTTATGCCTTCACGGAGCTTTTCCGCCCGCGGACGGGCCAACAGATTACGCATTTCCTCGACCAGCGGAATGGCAACTTGCTGAAGCATGGCCGCTTGCGCTGGGCCCACATCATCCTCGTCGGAAAAATCAAGCTCGGCTTCGACCTGCGCAGACAATTGCAAGATTTGCTGCTGCCAGTCGTTGACTTTGCGCGACAACGCGCCGCCGGCATTGCGAACCGCGGCTTTGCGCTGCAGCTCGGTTTCGGCAAACAGCAGATCGGACAGGCCTTCGGCCTCTGCCAGATCCATTTTGCCATGGGCGAAGGCCCTGCGGGTAAATTCGCCCGGCTCGGCTCGGCGTAGACCATCAATTTGTTCCAGCGCCGCTTCAATCGCCCGGATAACCGCGCGGCCGCCATGACAGTGAATCTCGGCCAGGTCTTCACCGGTCGCGCTATTCGGCGCCGGAAACCAGAGACACAAGGCCGAATCCAGCAGCGCTCCGCTAACCATATCGGTTATTTTTAATAGCGATACAACGCGCGGATTTGGTAAACTTCCCGTTAGCGACTTAAGCGCCTGCCCTGCCTCAGGCCCGCTGATCCGCAGGATTCCTATCGCTGCCGGCGGTTGGCCGCTGGACAAAGCGAAAATGCTATCATCGGCGGTCATGATGGCAAGAAGCGGCGGCTAATCGGACTTTTTCTTGGAGGATGAAGATTTTCCACCTCCCGATGCGACCCCCATTGCTCCGGTCAGGAAGGACGAAAACATCTTCAGGCCCGCCTCGCCCATCGGCGCGATGATTTTGGTAAAATTCTGCAATTGTTCAACTGAATTGGCGCCCTGCAGGAACTTCGACATTTCCTGGACATAGCTTTCGTTGAGTTTTGCAACATCGGGCAGGCCGATCAATCGGCGAGCCTCTTCCGGCGTGCAGTCCAGTTCAACACTGACTTTCATTATGTCTTCCTCTATTTCACCGTTGCAGCGAAGTTCTCCCCTCACTCAACAGGTTGATGTTCCACCTTGCCTGCATCTGATATGGGGATATTGTAACCAAAGAATCAAGTGATGATGCAAAGGAGTTTTACGATGGGCGCGATGGAACAAGTGAAATCACTAAGCGGAGACGAAGAATTTCTCTGCTATGTTGCGCGGCCTGATGGAAAAATCAGCGCCGCAATCATTGTCATTCAGGAGATATTTGGCGTCAACAATGGCATAAGAGCAAAATGCGATCATTGGGCCAGCCTGGGTTATCTTGCCATTGCGCCGGACCTGTTCTGGCGGATCAACAAGGGAACCGACCTAGATGCCGATCTGCCTGAAGAATTTCAGACCGCGATCGACCTGATGGGAAGGCTCGATCAGGATCAAGGCATCCGCGATATCGAAGCGGCGATCCATTTTGCTCAGAATGCGATCGGCAATCACAAGGTCGGCTGTGTCGGCTATTGTCTCGGTGGCCGGCTCGCCTTCATGACCGCCTGCCGCACCGATATCCGGGCATCCGTCGGCTATTATGGCGTGGGTATCGACGGTCTGCTCGGTGAAAAGCAGGCTATCGCCCATGAAGTAATGATGCATATTCCCACGGCTGACGGCTTTGTTCCAGCCGATGCGCAGGCTGCGATGCATGCTGGACTAGATGATCACCCGAAGGTGACTCTGCACGATTATCATGGGCTCGACCATGGCTTTGCCGCCGAATTCGGCCAGCGCCGAGATGATGAGGCCGCAGCATTAGCCGACAGCCGCACCGAAGCCTTTTTCGCCGAGCATCTGGCATGAGGACGGCAGAAAATCTGCAAATCTGGCATGATCATATGACGGACAAGAGCAAATCCGGCCTGAACGACCAGATTGCCGACGATGCGGTGTTCCATTCTCCGGTGGTGCACACTCCACAAGCGGGAAAATCGATCGTCATGGCGTATCTGTCTGCTGCCGACGTGGTATTGGGCAATGACAGCTTCCGCTATGTCCGCGAAATTGTCGACGATTCAGTCAATATGGCGATGCTGGAGTTCGAACTCGAGCTGGACGGCATTCAGGTCAACGGCGTTGATATCATCAGCTGGAATGATGAGGGGAAAATTCAGGATTTCAAGGTGATGGTGCGGCCGCTGAAAGCGATCAACAAGGTCTGGGAAGAAATGGGCAAGATGCTGGAGACCATGAAGGGTTAGGCAAGCCGCTTCTTTACAAACGGGACACGCTCCTCGACGCTGGCTTTCAGTAGCTCAACCAATTCATAGCCATGATGCCCCCCCGCTGAAGGTACCTCAACATAAGTCGCTTTGGCGTCCTGCCGATCCAGGACGCGGTCATCATCGCCATGATAGATTTTCTGCTACCGCGGCGGGACAAATATAGGGCGAGCATATCGGTAGTTGCGACATGCTTGCTCAAGTTCATTCGGTATGGGTAAGCCCATCAGATCAAGAAACCCTGCATTGTGCGCAAAGCCTCGACCAAACAGCTAGGTCTCTAAACCAACAATAGTCCTTTTGAAATTTTCAACATCCGGCTTCAAATTTCGAGCGCATCAAAAAGCAGACTTTGCTTTCGCTAATCATGACATTCGGATCTTGCCAAAATAGCGCAGCCAAACTCGGGACCTATCACGGTTCCTTCGCAGGATAGCGGCTCACAGAGAGGTGTTTTTCCACATCCTGCACCGCCGACTATTGCTGCAATATTAATGGACTTTTAAATCAGCCAAACAGCGTCAACACACCGATTGTCTGCTCGTCACCCATCAGGCCCGAATAGATCATCTTGCCTGCGACATAGACGATGACCGCTAGTCCCAGATAGGCAATCCACTTATAACGTTCAATATATTTAGCGACCACATTCGCAGCGAGGCCCATCAGGGCAACCGACAACACCAGACCTATTACCAATATCCCGGGATGTTCACGAGCGGCGCCAGCTACGCCCAGGACATTGTCGAGGCTCATTGATACATCGGCCGCGGTCACGGCCCACACCGCAACCCAGAAACTTCTCTGGGCCTTGACGCCGCTATGTTCGTCGCCGCTAATCTCATCCGATCCAGGAGATTCGCCTTCGTGGAAAATCTCGCGGTAGAAATTCCAGCCCACCCAGAGCAGCAGCAAGCCGCCCGCCAGCACCAGACCAACAATCTGCAATAGCTGAACCACGATCAGCGCGAACAAGATCCGCAACACCAACGCAGCGGCAATACCGATCAAGATAACCTTGCGCCGCTGCGCGGCTGGCAATCCGCCAGCCAATGCGCCGACAACAATCGCATTGTCAGCAGCAAATACGAGATCGATCAGCACCACCTGCCCGAATGCCGCCAAGGCCGCCGGTGATCCTATGTTGGAAAAATCATGGACGACCGCAGCCCATATATCCGTGATCGATCCCAGGCCAGTTGCAGCAACAGATAAAATAGCTAGCAATTCAATCATGGTAAAATTGATCGTCCGTAATAGTTCACAACCCACATAGAGTCATAGAAATGTTGAAGCAATGCGCGCCATTGCTGATATTTTGACGATCGTCGCCGATCACCCCGGTGCGAGTCAATCCGTTCCCATTTGATCAGCAGCAAATAATGGTCCGCATAATAAGAGGATAGCCGAACCTCGATCGACTGGAAACCCCACTGGACAGCGACAAGCGGCCTAGCTTTAGCCGTGGCCGCTGCAGACTCCGCCAACTGCCCCGGTCGGACCTGCAACATGGCATGTCCAACGCCAATCGGGGCGGTTCGGCAGGCCTATTGATTCATGCTGTCGAAGAAATCATCATTGGATTTGGAATCCTTCATTTTATCGAGAAGGAATTCCATCGCGTCGATCGTGCCCATCTGCATGAGAATTCGGCGTAACACCCACATTTTCTTGAGTTTCTCATCCTCAACCAGCAGCTCTTCCTTGCGCGTACCAGACTTGCCGACATCGAGTGCCGGGAAAATACGCTTGTCGGAAACCTTGCGATCTAGCACGATTTCCGAGTTGCCGGTGCCCTTAAATTCTTCAAAGATCACTTCATCCATCCGGCTACCGGTATCGATCAGCGCGGTAGCAATGATCGACAGCGAACCGCCTTCTTCGATATTCCGTGCAGCACCGAAAAAGCGTTTTGGGCGTTGCAGCGCATTGGCGTCTACACCGCCGGTCAGCACCTTGCCGGAACTTGGCACCACCGTGTTATAGGCACGGCCGAGACGGGTTATCGAGTCGAGCAGGATGACAACATCATGCTTATGCTCAACCAGTCGCTTGGCCTTTTCGATCACCATTTCAGCAACCTGCACGTGACGAGTGGCGGGCTCATCAAAGGTCGAGCTAATCACTTCACCCTTAACCGAACGCTGCATGTCGGTAACTTCTTCTGGCCGCTCGTCGATCAGCAGCACCATCAGAT
>JABMNS010000232.1 GCA_013204445.1 Sphingomonadales bacterium | reverse complement strand
GACAATATCGGCGTTGCGCAAGATTTGCTCGCTTGTCTCCGTCAGGCCGGGCGGGCAATCAAGGATGATCCGGTCATAGTCCTTGCTCATTTCCTTAAGCAATTTGCCGAGATGTCGTTTTTTGCTGATCTGGAAAAATAGCCGGTCGAGACCACGCAGCGAGACGTCCGCTGCGAGAAGATCCAGGTTTTCTATTTCGGTATGTTTGATCAACTTGTCCGGTTTGACTTCGCCGGAGATCATCGCGCGCGCGCGGTCCTTTTCCGACTGGTCACCCTTTAGAATGAAGGAAGCCGCGCCTTGCGGGTCGAGGTCCCAGAGCAAAGTCCGCCGCGAACTGCCGACGGCGCTATTCCAAGCGAGATTCACTGCCGAACAGCTTTTGCCGACGCCGCCTTTCATGCTGTAAACTGCGATTACCGACATTATTCTTCCTAGTTTATTTAATTCAAATCCGCCGAAATCGCGTCGGATCAGAGAATCTCCTGCACGACTTCCTGCGGACGGCACAGCCTGACCCCCTTGTCGGTCTCGACTAGTGGCCGGTTGATCAGCATCGGCTCCTGAGCCATGGCATCCAAAATCTGATCGGCGGTAGCATCGTCTTTCGTCAGCCCCAGTTCGTCCGCTTGGGAGCCGCGCACTCTTAGGCCGTCCAGCGGGGTCATGCCAGCATCGTGGAAAAGTTGTTTCAGCTTGGCACGAATCGGCGGGTTTTTTAGATATTCAATCACGGTCAGGTCAATACCGGGCGCTTGTTCCAATATCGCCAATGTCTTGCACGACGTGCCGCATTTCGGATTGTGCCAGATAGTTGCTTTCATGATTCTCTCCCGTTTCGTTGAAAGAGCCTCATAAGCACCAGTTAGAGGTTGTTTCAAAGAAAAACCCCGGGCAAGCAATATTCTATGTTGCATATGAGAACTATTATCATTAGCAATGCAGTTATTGAGAATGGTTCTCATATATGGGGGTTTATTTGTGATTAATGTTCTGCATCGTCCGCTGCGCGCGCTAGCGTCTGTCAGCCTGATTGCAATCGCTGCCGGTCCAGTACACGCATCGGCCCAAGAAGCATGGGACGAAGGCTTTGCAGATGATCAAGAGATTATCGTAACCGGTGAAAAAGAAGGCTATGTCGCAATCAGCAGCGCGGGCTTGAAAACCAACACCCCGCTCATCGACACGCCGCAGACGGTGTCAGTTGTAACCCGCGAACAGCTTGATGATCAAGCGCTCCAGGATATTGGCGATATACTCCGCTACACGCCGGGCGCCTCGATCGGGCAGGGTGAAGGCAATCGCGATCAGATCACCATAAGGGGACAGAATAGCACTGCTGATTTCTTCGTCGATGGCATACGCGATGACGTCCAATATTTCCGGCCGCTCTATAATATAGAGCGGGTCGAGATCCACAAAGGCCCCAATGCGATGATCTTTGGCCGCGGCGGTGGCGGCGGAATCGTCAACCGCGTGACCAAATCGCCGATCGCCGATCGCCAGTTTGGTGAGACAACCGCAAGTGTTGACAGTTTTGGCGCTTATTATCTCAGCGGCGATCTGAATTTGCCCATCGGCGATACAGCGGCCTTTCGGATCAATGGTCTTTATGAAGAATTTAAAAACCATCGCGATTTCTATGACGGTCGGCGCTTTGCGGTCAACCCGACCTTCGGCACCGAGCTTGACGATGATAGTCGGATATTACTGTCCTACGAATATGTTGACGATGACCGCGGAGTAGACCGTGGCAATCCGGCGGAGCTGCGCGCCGCTGGCAATGGCTGTTCGCTTGCCGACCCATGTGGCCCGCTCATCGGATATCGGGATATATTGTTCGGCCAACCCGGAACCAACCTCACCACGCTGCAGGCCCATATCGTTAAGTTGCGAGTCGAACATGATTTTAGCGATGAACTGAGCTTCAGTGCGACCGCGCAATATGGTGATTATGACAAGCTATATCGCAATGTCTATCCGGTTGATGCGCGCAGCAACGATATCCGGCTGACCCCGGTCGCCAATTCGGTCACTCTCGACGGTTATGACGACACGACTGACCGTGAAAATTTTATCACCCAGGGCAATCTGTTGTGGACGGGCGATACTGGCGCTCTCGGCCACAGCCTGTTGTTCGGCTATGAAATTGGTCAGCAGCAATCCGCCAACGCGCGGCGTGATATATTATTTACGGCCAGCAATGATGACCTGGTGGTGGTTCCGCTGACCGACCCGATCGTCGTTCCGGCCTTCAGCTTTCCGGCTTTCAATCGCAGCACTGTTTCCGACCTAAAATTCCTGTCGCTTTATGTGCAGGACCAGATCAGCATCGGAGATCATTTCGATCTTATCGGCGGCGTGCGATTCGATCGATTCGATCTTGATGTAAACGATATCCAGAGCGGCCTGCTGCTGAGCCGGACGGACGAGAAGTTCTCGCCGCGTTTCGGCGCGATCTACAAACCGCAGAAGAATATCTCGATCTATGCGAGCTATGCCAAAAGCTTCCTGCCGAGGTCAGGCGATCAGTTTCTGACGCTCAATCCGACCGCCGTCAATCTGGCCCCGGAAACCTTTGTGAATTACGAAATTGGTGTGAAATGGGATCTGACATCCGGGCTCAGTCTGACGACGGCCCTGTTCCGCCTCGATCGCGACGACCAAGCGATCCTGCTCGACAATCAGGGCAATAGCACCCTGTCGGGCGCGCGGACCGAAGGATTAGAATTTCAGCTAGTTGGCAAGCTCACCGATGCATGGCAGATCAACGCGGGTTACAGCTATCTCGACGGCCAGCAGCGCAATGCCGGCACCGTTGGCGGACAGGATCTGCGCCTGTTCCAGGTGCCGGAGCATATGATCTCGCTGTGGACGAAATATGATGTCACCGAGAAATTTTCTGGCGGGATCGGGGTGACTCATCAATCCAGCCAGTTCGCCACCAATGACAATAGTGTCCGCATTCCGGCATATACCCGAGTCGACGCTGCGCTTTATTACGACGTCAGCGAAAAAGTGCAGGTCCAGCTCAATGTCGAAAATCTGTTTGACGAAACCTATTTCCCGTCGGTCCATAATAATGACAATATCTCGACCGGCGAGCCGCTCAATGCGCGGCTGACGGTGAAGTTCGGCTTTTAGCAGGCGGGGGAACGGTCAATCCTTTGGCGTCAGCGCCGGCACCGCTTTGGCTGCGTCTTCCGGATCGATTCCCGGCGGCGGTGCTGCGCTGAGCACCGTTTCACCGCGGGCCACGCGTCCGGCGCGCTGGATCGCCTCGCGGATGCGCGGGTAAGTCCCGCAGCGGCAGATATTCGTGATCGCCTCGTCAATCGCGGCCTTGGACGGGTTGGAATTTTTTTTTAGCAGAACCGCCGCCGCCATGATCATGCCCGACTGGCAGAAGCCGCATTGCGGCACATTTTCTGCGGCCCAGGCCTGTTGCACCGGATGGCTTCGATCTCGCGACAGCGCCTCGATCGTGGTGACAAAACGACCTTCCAGCTCGCCAATCGTGACCAGGCAGGAGCGAATCGCCTCGCCATCGACTTCTACCACGCAGGCGCCGCAATCGCCGGTGCCGCAGCCATATTTGGTGCCGGTAAGATTGGATGCATCGCGCAGCGCCCAGAGCAGTGGTGTTTTCGGGTCCATCCGGTACCAGACCGGACGATCATTGACGGTGAATTTGGTCATCGGATTTAACTCGTCATCCTGAACTTGTTTAAGGAACTCCTGAGAGTGGTTTATTCAATAAGAGATGCTGAAACAAGCTGAGCATGGCGAACGCAGTCTTTTACTCCCGCCAGCTTCTGTCTTCGCGATCGACCAGCCGCACCATTGCATCAAATTCCGGAACACCTTGCTTCATCGGATCAATCGAAGCTTGCGACAGATTGTCGAGATGCTTCTTGATCACCTCCTCACCAATCATGATTGGCTTGCCCATTGACAGCGTCTGCATCTGGATTTCGCAGGCGCGTTGCAGCACCCAGTGGTTGAGGAATGCCTGTTCCAATGTACGGCCCATAACCACCGGCCCGTGATTTTCGAGCATCATCATCCGCCTTTTGCCGAGGCTGGCGAGGAAACGCGGGCCTTCATCCTCATGCACCGTGATGCCTTCAAATTTGTGATAGGCGAGGCGCGGGACGATCGCGGCGGCGTAGAAATTGATCGGCTGCAGGCCGCCTTCGACGGAAGAGACTGCCATGGTCGCCGTGGTATGAGTGTGGATGATCGCATGGACATCGGGCAGTTCGCGGTGGAACAGGCTGTGCTGGGTGAAGCCAGCCTTGTTGACCGGGAAAGTCGAGCCGTCCAGCGTGTTGCCCTCAATGTCGACCTTGACGAGGGTTGAGGCGGTAACCTCGCTGAAATGCAGGCCATAGGGATTGATCAGAAAAGCCTCATCTTCGCCGGGCACCTTCAGGGTGATATGGTTGAAAATCATCTCGTCCCAGCCGAGATAGGCGAAAATCCGGTAGCAAGATGCAAGCCGCTGGCGCGCCTTCCATTCTTCTTCGCTGCAGTTGGATTGGATATTGATCGCGGCGGCCATTTTTCTCTCCTTGAATCGCTTGTATCTTCTCTTGTCGGCCTTCTATAGCAAAGCGGCAGAAACACGAATGCAAAGCGCCTGTCATTCGCACAATGAATCGTGTAAAAGCTTGCCTCGGTGCCAAGAAATTGATAGGCCGCGCGAGATTGAAGCAGATTGATTCTGCTGCAAACCCTATGTTTATGGCTTTTACACTAATTCAGGCCAGAAGAAATTGCTTCTGCCCCACTACGAAATTTGAACGGAGTTACTCAGTCTTATGCAAATCATGGTTCGCGATAATAATGTTGATCAGGCCCTCCGGGCGCTCAAGAAAAAATTGCAGCGTGAAGGCGTCTATCGCGAAATGAAGCTTCG
>JABMNS010000231.1 GCA_013204445.1 Sphingomonadales bacterium | reverse complement strand
GTTCAGCGTCGATGCAAAACTGGTATCAAGGGGCATAGAACGGAAACTCGCTATTGCTCCAGATCAGGGCTCGGCCACGTGTGAGGCTGACCCTATCCTGCTCCGACTCATCTCACATGCCTTTGCAGCAAGAGATCATCTGATCCACAATATCCCGCAGCCGATGGTCTCGGATTATTCCACGCGCCATTTGAACCAGCTTGTTCGCCTCAGTTATCTGGCTCCCGATATCATAGCCGCTATCATCAACGGGACCCAGCCGCCTGAACTTACCGGCCGCCAGATCATGCGGAAGAATAATATCCCGCTGGACTGGCCCAGCCAGCGTATCATGTTCGGGTTCGCATAAGCTAGAAACTCGGGGGAAATTACCCCCGAAAATGATCTCTACGCCAAATCCATCCAACTGCATCTGGACTCCAATATTTGGGCCATAGAGATAATCCGTGATAACTCAGTATATCCGCAGTTTCCAGAGCGTCTCTGGCACCGCAGGCGTTGCACCAACGGCGTGTAACCCTCGGACATTGCGCGACAATATTCAGGTATCCCTCTACATTTATGTAGTTGTTTTAACAGGATAAAAATGGTGGTGCGCCATAGAGGAAACAAACTATCAGCATCGCCTCGGTAACCCACTGTATTTACGGGATTTAATTGGGATCAGCGCTTCCGAGAGACCAATTTTCAAAATAATAGCCGAGGGAGCTCAGCACAAGAAGGAAGAGGACCAAAAAAAGAACTCTGAATTCGTTTAGAATTGTATGGCTTGCTTATGATGGCAATGGTCAGAAGATCCGGAAAAAGCCTCCCCGAAAATGATCTCTACGCCAAATCCATCCAACTGCATCTGGACTCCAATATTTGGGCCCTAGAGATAATCTGTAATAACTCAGCATATCCGCGGCTTCCAGAGCGTCTCTGGCACCCGAGCCGTTGCACCAACGGCGCGCAACCCTCGGACATTGCGCGACAATATTCAGGTATGCCGCTACATCTAAGTAACTGTTTTTAAAGGATAAAAATGGTGGTGCTGCTAGAGAGAATTGAACTCTCGACCTCGTCATTACCAATGACGCGCTCTACCACTGAGCTACAGCAGCCGGACCATTTTTATGCATCGGCAACAGCCGCCGCGTCGGGCGGTTTCGACCGAACCGAGGGGCTAAGACCAAATGCTTGCGATCTTGTCAAGCGGAGTTGCGTTTTTCACGGGATAATGCAATCAGGCGCCATGCCAAAACCACAGCCCAAATCGGAAAAAATACGAAAAGAAGCAGAAAAAGCCGAGCGCCTCGCCGAACAGCTGCGCGCCAATCTGCGCCTCCGCAAGACGCAGGCGAAACAGATGCTGCCCGGCGATGCCGACGCCAAGCCACAACCCTAGGGTCAGTGCCTAGACGTTCACGACCACCCGTTCCGGCTTGGTGGTCTCGAAATCGCCGACCGCCTCGATAAATTTCAGGGCCACCGGAGCAACCTGATCGGTTGCCGGGTCAAACCAGACATAGGTCAGCTTGACTACATTGAGCAGCTCTTCGCCCCGCAAAATATGCACTAGCAGCGCATAGCTGGTCCGACCGAAGCGGGTGATCCGCACCGCTATGTCGAGCAAATCATCCGCCTTTGCCGGCGCGCGAAAATCGACCTCGGCATGGCGCACCCAATTATCGCCGCCAAAATGCTGCATGAAGCCGCCGAGCATATCGCTTTTGCCCTGCGGTCCGTTTTCCGCCATCAAAGCGCGCATATATTCGGTCAGACCGACATCGGCAAAGGCTAGATAATGAGCGTTGAAGACAATGCCCTGCAAATCGCATTCGGCATAGCGCACACGCATCGGGGTGATCAGGCGAAAGCCTTCGCGGGGATTTTTCTGTTCCGTCATGCTGACGGCTCTTTCCCCAGCACCGCAGGCCTGTCAACCGGCTTTGGCCGCCGTCATGCAAAAGACGTTGAGCTTGTTGCCATCGGGATTGCGAAAATAGCCGGCATAGAAACCGTCGTCGTCGCGATGCCCGGCGCACCGCCCATCTCTCCCCAGGCGACAAACTGATCAAAGTCCATCATCCGGCCGACACCCATTTCCTTGGCGAGGGCATCATAGAATTTTGCCGCCTTCTCCATATCATTGGTACCCAATGTGACATATCCAATCATGCTCTTCCTCCTTCTTGCGGAAAAAGAAAATTAGTGAACGATTGAGACGGGTCAATAGCGTCAGAGCGGCGCGGTCTGTGCCTCCAGCCAGGTCAGCGCATCACCGTCCAACTGCGGCGCAATCACTGCGCGTACCTTGGCATGATAGTCGTCGACCCACTGGCGCTGATGCGGCGAGAGTATGGCAATATCAATCAGCTTGCGCTCGAGCGGCGCGAAGGTCAGCGTTTCGAAACCGAGCATGGACTGCTCGGCGCCATCGATGTCGCGCTCTTCGACCAGAATCAGATTTTCGATGCGAATGCCGAATTCAGCGGTCTTGTAATAGCCCGGTTCGTTGGAACAGATCATGCCAGCAACGAGCGGCTCGGCAAAGCCACTATGAGCCGCAATCCGCTGAGGTCCTTCATGCACAGCCAGATAAGAGCCCACACCATGGCCGGTGCCATGAGCATAGTCGACGCCATCGGCCCAGAGGTATTGCCGCGCCAAGATGTCGAGCTGACCGCCGGTCGTGCCTTTCGGGAAGACCGCCTTGGCCAGCGCGATATGGCCCTGCAAGACCTGCGTATAGCGCTTGATCATTTCGGCGGTCGGCTCACCCACCGCCGTCGTGCGGGTAACATCAGTCGTACCGTCACGATATTGGCCGCCACTATCGACCAGATAAAGCGTGCCGGTTTCGATCTTGCGATTGGTTTCTTCGTTCACGCTATAGTGGCACAGCGCGCCATTGGGGCCGGCACCTGAGATGGTGCGGAAAGACAGATCCATCAGTTTGTCGGATTGCCCGCGAAATTCGGCGAGCTTGGCCGCAACCGATAATTCGTCATAGCCACCCTTGGGGGCTTCCTGCGAGAACCAGTGCAGGAATTGACTCAGCGCAGCACCATCGCGCGCCTGCGCAGCTTTGTGGCCATTGACTTCGGTCTCATTCTTGATCGCCTTCGCCAATATCGTCGGATCGCGCTTTTTGACAATTGTCGCGCCGGCTTGCTCCAGCTGTTCAAATATCGCGGCGACCGAACGTTCCGGATCGACACCGATCTTCTGATCCTTATATTCGTTCAAAGCAGCGGGAAATTCGTCATAACTCCGCACCCCGACCGCGTTGCCCAAATGCACGCGCACGTCGTCGGTGAGCTTCTCCGGTGCCACAAACAGCTCTGCGCTGCCATCGGCCTTCACAATTGCATAGCCACGCGGAACCGGCGTATTGGCGATATCCTTGCCGCGAATATTAAACGCCCATGCGACAGAATCGAGCGCAGCGATAACTGTTGCGTCCAGTCTCTCTTCCGTCAGCCATGCCGCGATATCTGCACGTTTGTCGGCGGATGACTTGCCAGTAAATTCATCCGGCTGAACGTCGAGCTTGGCCAAAGATGGCTCCGGCTGGTCTTCCCAAACCCGGTCAATGGGATTGACCTTGACCGCAACCAGCTGTGCACCGGCTTTTTCGAGCTTGCCTGCAGCCGACTTCGCCCAATCCTGAGTATGCAGCCAGGCATCATAGCCAATGGAAGAACCTTCGGGCGCATTGGCCCCCAGCCAGTCAATGATGGCCTGATCCGCGATGCCGACATATTCATATAGCTTGCCATCGACCTGATCGCGCACCTGAATCGTATAGCGCCCGTCTGTAAAAATCGCCGCCTTGTCCTTGAGCACCACGGCGGAACCGGCAGAGCCGCCAAAACCAGTCAACCAGGCCAGCCGCTGCGCATAATCGCCAACATATTCGCTCATATGCTCATCACAAATCGGTACGACAAAGCCATCGAGGCCGTCTTTTTGCATTTGTTCCCGCAGCGCCTTGAGGCGGGCTTCATAGGTAGACATTAACATCGCTGAGCAAACTCCTTGAATAAGCTTATAGTGACACACATAGAGGTTCTGAATCCCAATCACCACTTAAATCCGGCCGGAGATATATAGAGAATATGACAAAAAAGCTCACTCGTCCGCCATTTGCAGAACAGCGTTCCTATAGCTACGAGCGGCACGGATATGTCGTCAACGACCCGTGGAACTGGCTGAAAGATGCGCAATATCCGGTTGTCGGGGACGAGGATGTGCTTGCCTATCTCAAAGCGGAAAACCAGTGGTTCGAACAGAATATGGCGGATCGCAAGCCGCTGACCCAGTCGCTGTTTCAGGAGATGAAGGCGCGGATTAAGGAAGATGACAGTTCGGTCCCGCAAAAGGATGGCGACTGGCTCTACTGGAGCAAGTTCGAGGAGGGTATGCAATATCGCCAGCATTGGCGTAAAGCGGTAACGGGCGGGAAAGACCAGCTGATGCTGGACGAGAATATGCTGGCCGAAGGGAAAGAATATTTCCGTCTTGGTGCGGCGTCGGTGTCGCCCGATGGCCACCTCCTGGCTTATGCTTTTGACGACAATGGATCGGAGCGGTTTGAAGTGCGGATCAGGGATTTGTCCAGCGGCGATCTACTGCCCGACATCATCCCCGGCACCCTGTCGAGTTTGGTCTGGTCCGCCGATTCTAAAATGCTACTCTATGGCCTTGCCAATGAACAGTGGCGTACCGACAATGCCCGGCTGCATGTCTTGGGCAGCAATATTGCCGATGATGTCGAGCTGTATCACGAGGATGATGAAGGCTTCCGCGTCGGCATCGGCCTGACCCATTCAGAAAAATATATCGCCATTTCGACCGGCGATCACGAAACCAGCGAAGTGCGGCTGGTGCCCACCGACAATCCACTGGCCGAGCCGATATTGGTATCGGCGCGTCAGACCGGCCGCGAATATGACATCGAGGAACATGACGGCACGCTCTATATCCTAACCAACGACGATCATGTGAATTTCCGGCTGGCGACAGCGCCGGTCGCCGACTCGGACAATTGGACGACATTAATTGCCGGATCGGACGAATTTTACCTGATGGACGTCTGCACCTTCAAAAATTTCTACGTGACCGAAGGCTGCGAGAATGGCCTCGATCAGATTGAAATCCGGTCCTACGACGATCCAACCAAGGTCGAGCGCGTCGCCTTTCCCGAAGCCAGCTACAGCGCCGGACTGGACGACAACCCCGAATATGATGTCGACAGGCTCCGGCTCAGCTATGATTCTATGGTCACGCCGGACACGGTCTATGACTATCATCTCGCCGACAAATCGCTCGAAACACTGAAGGTACGGGAAATTCCATCCGGCTATGATGCCAGCCAATATGTCACCGAACGGCTGATGATCAAGGTCCGCGACGGCACACCGGTGCCAGTGTCGCTAGTCTATCGCAAGGATATAAAAATCGACGGCAGCGCACCGCTGCATCTCTATTCTTATGGTGCCTATGGCTATGCCGTGCCGCCCAGCTTCTCGACGACCCGGCTCAGTCTGGTCGACCGCGGCTTCGTCTATGCGATTGCCCATATCCGCGGCGGCGATGATCTTGGCCGCAACTGGTATCTTGATGGCAAGCTGACCAAGCGAACCAACACGTTCAACGATTTTGTCGATGTCGCCAGGGGCCTGGTCGCCAAGGACTATACCAGCGAAGGTAGGATCACCGCCTCGGGCGGCTCCGCTGGCGGTGAGCTGATGGGCGCAATCGTCAACAGCGATCCGGGCCTCTGGGGTGTCATCGTCGCCCATGTACCCTTTGTCGACGTGCTCAACACGATGCAGGATGAAAGCCTACCGCTGACCCCTGGAGAATGGCCGGAATGGGGCAATCCGATCACCGACAAGACAGCGTTTGAATATATCCGCAGCTATTCACCTTATGACAATGTGACCGCGCAGAATTATCCACCGATGTTAATCACCGGCGGGCTCAACGATCCCCGCGTCACATATTGGGAACCGGCGAAATGGACAGCAAAATTGCGCGCAACCAAAACCGATGACCATATGCTGCTGCTCAAGACCAATATGGGTGCTGGCCATGGCGGCAAGTCGGGCCGGTGGAACTCGCTAGAAGAAACAGCAGAAGAATTCGCCTTCATCCTGTGGCAGATGAGCTTGGCAGCATGAGTGACGGGCTCTCTTCCCAGGGGGAGGCAAAAATTGGATTCACCCTCCCGATCACGGCACAACCGGGAGACATAGACGAACTCGGTCATGTCAATAACGCGGTCTGGGTCCGCTGGATTCAGGATTTGGCTATGGCGCACTGGCAGGCGGTCGCGCCGCAGGACGCCATTGATCGCTACATCTGGGTCGTGACCCGGCACGAGATTGACTATCGCGGCAATGTCGGGGCCGGCGAGACCGTGACCGGGCGCACCTGGATTTCAGAACCGCCCAAGGGCGCGCGTTTCTGGCGCAATGTCAGTTTCACCGGGTCCGATGGCATAATCAAGGTGGCCGCGAAAACCAATTGGGCGATTATCGAGCGGGCAAGCGGACGGCCGGTGCGTGTGCCCGCTGATCTCGCGCGGCTGTTTCTGAGGGATTAAGGTGCTGGCATGGCGGTGGACGGCGCAAGCGGTGAGGGCTGATTCACCCTTTCCCCTTCCGCGGTACGCAATTGTTGCGGCTCCAGGATCGCCGCAGTTTCGATGACGTCCAGCGCCCGCCGCGCTTCGTTATAGCGCCGCGCCTTTTCCATCCATTGCAGGGCATCCTCGTCCTTTTCCACGCCGGTCAGTTTCTCGACTTCCGTAATGGCAGCATCGACATTTCCGTTTTCGACATAGCGTTTCGCACGAATCAGACGCTGTTGCGGTGCCGGGGATGGCGTACCTTGGCGGCGGATGACGAACAGTTCGGATAACTCCCGCTGAAAGTCCGACCAGAA
Source organism: Sphingomonadales bacterium (assembly GCA_013204445.1). GTDB lineage: Bacteria > Pseudomonadota > Alphaproteobacteria > Sphingomonadales > Sphingomonadaceae > Parasphingorhabdus. Next base: position 5,484 of record JABMNS010000231.1, on the reverse strand, counting down.
GCCTGCACCGCTCGATCCGGTCATCAGCGCCGGCCCCAATTCGTCCAGTCCGGCTGACAATTCTTCCAGTGTCACCGGCTGACGAGAGGCGTTGACAATCGTCGTCACAGCTTTCGGCTGCGCATCGCCAAAACGAAGCCGCAACTGGGGATCAATATAGCCAAGCGGCGATCCGCGATCCAGCGCACGGCGCGCGGCAAAGGCAATCAGCAGGCCCTCCGCCCGGGCAGCATTGCCCGATGCCGCCTGCGCCTGCACATTGATCCGCGACAAACGGTCTTCCAGATCGGCAACGCGGACCGCAAGCGCGCGCTCCAGATCGGGGGTCAGGGTCGTCACAGGGGCAGCTCTTGCGGACTGTGCTGGCGATGGCGCTGGCAAGACGCTGCCATCAGCGTCAATCCGATTGGCAAGGGCGGTCGCCGGGTCAGGCTTTGCTTTTGCGCCACTGCTATTAGCAACCGCGGCAGCTTCCGTATCCGAAGCGCTATCAAACGGATTATAACGGGACAATACCCATCCGGTCAGGATCACTCCGCCGATGAAGGCCACCGCCATCAAAATCAGTATATTGCGCGTCAAATTGCTCTTGCCAGTCGATGGCGACGGCCTTTCATAATCGCGGCTCATTCCGGTTTTCCTTCCCGGCCCGGCCATATGGCGAACCAAATATTCTCATGTGTTCTGGCATAGTCGGGTCGCCAGAGACAGTAAAGACTCGTCGTCCGGACGGTCCGCCATTTGCACGCTTCTCCATCCCTGCCCTGCCGCTTCCGCCACTTTAGCGGAAAACACCAAAGCATGATGGCGGTCCCGCTCTATTTGCAGGCGGTCCAGTTCCGATACCAGATGGCTCGCCGCGCGCGCCGAGTGGAGCAATATGATCGTTTCCGCTTGCAGGCAGGCCACGGTCTTCTCACCCAAAGCACACGCTCGCGAGCGGTACATCGGGACAATATGCAATTGCCGTTCACCCGGATCGAATATGCTGTGCTGTTCGCCAGCCAGCCACAAAATACTGCGATATCGATTGGCCGGCAGCTGATTCATCAATTGCTGACCGCCGAACTCGCCGGTTTTGGCGATATAAAATCCCCCATTTTCTGCGGCCCTTGCGGTTGCTTGGCCCACCGCCAGAACCGGCAGCGATTTATAGGCGTCCAGCTGGGCTCCACCATGAGACACGGCATTGGCACTGGTCAGCAGTAAGGCATCAAAATCCTGCGCCGCCGGACCAGACCATGCCATCGACTCGACGGTGAACAACGGATCAACAACCGTCTGCAACCCCAATTCCTTCGCCCGCCGCTCGGTCTGCAGCGCGCCTTCGAGCGGCCGCAGGATAAGCACCGGCAGCATCATCGGCCGAATATGGCTCTCAGCTCGGCGCTGGCCTGGCCCAGAAGCTTGTCTGCCAATATGCCGGGCGCGGAAACATCACCAGTGTCAAAGCTGCAGCTTCCCGCGACGAATTCCGAACCATCGGGTAATAAAATTTCGGCCCGCAGATGAATCGTCACGCTGTCAATCGTTGCCAGTGCGGCAACCGGGCTGTGACAGTCCGCGGTCAACTGTTCCAGAAACAGGCGTTCGGCAATGACCGCACGAAATGTGTTTGGCGATGATATCGCGTGCATCAGATGGCGGACATGAGTGTCATCGGACCGGGTTTCGATCCCGATCGCGCCTTGCGCCGGCGCGGGAAGCATGATCTCGTCGGATATCTCGGTTCCGACATCCTCCATATCGAGGCGGTTCAGACCGGCGGCGGCGAGCAGAGTCGCATCATATTCACCATCTGCAATTTTTTGCAGCCGGGTCTGCACATTGCCGCGGATCAAACGGATGTCGAGATCGCTTCTTTGCCGCAAAAGCTGCGCCTTGCGGCGCGGGGATGCGGTACCGACGATGGCGCGCTCCGCCAGACCGTCAATCGACTCCGATCCGATCAACCGGTCATGGATATCGGCCCGTTCCAGTATTGCCGCGACAATGAATTCCTCCGGCCGGATGGTTTCCACATCCTTCATACTGTGCACCGCACAGTCGATTTCACCACCGCCAAGCGCGTGATCCAGTTCCTTGGTCCACAAAGCCTTCCCGCCGACGTCCGCCAGCGCCCGATCGAGTATCTTGTCGCCGCTGGCGATCATCGGCACCAATATCACCTGGTCGGGCCGCCAGCCATGAACCGATAACAGCGCGTTGGCGGTCATTTGCGCCTGCGCCATCGCAAGCGGGGATTGGCGCGTACCGATACGCAATGGCCGGTCCAGTCCGGCGAGAATCTCTTTTTTGGCGTTTTCGCTCATGATAGCGCTTGTTCTAATGGCTTGAGCGCCTAAGTAAAAGCGTCATGAGCTTGATCTTGGGAATTGAATCCAGCTGCGACGAAACAGCGGCCGCGCTAGTCACGTCTGATCGGAAGATTTTGGCGCACAAATTGGCTGGTCAGGAAGCGGAACATGCCCCCTATGGCGGCGTCGTCCCCGAAATTGCCGCTCGCGCCCATGCCGAGATTCTGACACCGCTAATTGCTGCTGCGTTGGCGGAAGCGGGCAAGTCACTGGATGATGTCGATGCGATTGCCGCCACCGCCGGCCCCGGCCTGATTGGCGGAGTGATGGTCGGCCTGGTCACCGGCAAGGCGCTGGCGATGGCCGCAGGCAAGCCGCTGATCGCAGTCAATCATCTCGAAGGCCACGCGCTGTCGCCGCGATTGGTCAATCCGGATCTGGCCTTTCCCTATTTGCTGATGCTGGTGTCCGGCGGCCATTGCCAGATATTGCGGGTCGAGGGCGTCGGCCAATATCGGCGGCTGGCAACCACGATCGATGATGCCGCCGGTGAAGCGTTCGACAAGACCGCGAAAATATTAGGTCTCGGCTATCCAGGCGGCCCCAGGGTCGAGGCCTTTGCCCGGCAGGGTGATCCGAAGGCCGTTCCGTTGCCCCGCCCGTTGATCAGATCAGCCGAACCGCATTTTTCTTTCGCCGGGCTGAAAAGCGCGGTGGTTCGCGCCCATCAAAGCGGCGCGCACAAGCCCGAAGATATAGCCGCATCCTTTCAGCAGGCAGTGGTCGACTGCCTGCGTGACCGGCTGGAAAAAGCGATAGCGGAACAGGAAAGCTGCGCACATCTCGTGGTTGCGGGCGGGGTCGCAGCCAACGGCCCGATTCGCGCCATGCTCGAACAGGTCGCGGAGGAGAATGCGATGGCCTTTACTGCGCCGCCGCAATGGCTGTGCACCGACAATGCGGCGATGATTGCCTGGGCGGGCGCCGAGCGTTTCGCAGCGGGCCTCACCGATCCACTGGATTTTGTAGCTCGGCCGCGCTGGCCGCTGGATCCGACGGCTGAAAAAGCACGCGGCGCGGGGGTGAAAGCATGACTATGGCGACTGCCAAAATCGGCGTGATCGGAGCCGGAGCATGGGGAACTGCCCTGGCGCAGGTTCTGTCCGAGGGGCAAGATGAATTGCTGCTGTGGGCCCGCGAACCTGAGGTTATCGACCAGATCAACCGGACCCATGAAAATCAATCCTTTCTGCCGGGCCATCGGCTCCGCAACAATATCCATGCGACCCAGGATTGGGACGGAGTCGCGGCTTGCGATATGCTGCTGCTGGTCACGCCGGCGCAACATCTGCGCGCCACCCTCCAGACGTTGCCGGACAGCAATGCGGCGCTGCTATTGTGCTGCAAGGGCATCGAGGCAGAGAGCCGGATGCTGCTGAGCGAGGTCGCCAAGCAAGTGCGGCCTGACAATCCCCTCGCAATACTATCCGGCCCGACCTTTGCCCACGAAGTCGCGCAAGGCCTGCCAACCGCCCTGACGCTAGCGTGCGAAAGCGAGGCCTTGTGGGATCAGCTCAACCCGCTGATCGCAAAAGCAAGCTTCCGGCCCTATTATTCCGACGATGTGATCGGCGCGGAAATTGGCGGTGCGGTCAAAAATGTGCTCGCGATCGGCTGCGGCGTTGTCGACGGAGCTGGCCTCGGGCAAAATGCCCGTGCGTCGCTAATCAGTCGTGGCTTTGCCGAAATGCTCCGCTATGGCGCGACCCGCGGTGCCAGAGCGGAAACCTTGTCCGGTCTGTGCGGCCTTGGCGATCTGGTGCTGACCTGCTCTTCGACCAGTTCGCGCAATTTTTCACTCGGGAGGGGATTGGGAGAAGGCCAGTCGGCCGAAGCCCTTTTGTCGGATCGGACAACGGTTGCCGAGGGTGCCTCCACAGCACCCGTGCTTCAGCAGGATGCAAAGGCGCGCCAGGTCGACATGCCGATCGTCGATGCTGTCTGCGCTTTGCTGGCCGGCAAAGCGGATGTTCAGTCTGTGGTCACGCAGCTGATGAAAAGGCCGCTGGTCTCTGAACGAAGATAGTCCGGCAAGGCATGATGATGACAAAATCTCGAAACTGCTATAGACAGTTTTACCTGAAGCGGGCCAGCCGGAGAGTGATTTGAACAGTCCTGAACCATCAGGCACGGCTGGTGCGGCGCCACTTGATGGCGACACGCCCGCTGACAAGAGCAAGGATGATATTGCCGCGCTGGCCAAAGGCGGACGGACCAATATATTCGGCTTTCTGCTACGTCTGGCTGCGCGCTTGCCGTTTCTGTTCATCGCCGGACGCATCTATGGCGCCGATGCGCTGGGACGTTTTGCCTATGCGATATTGGTGGTCGAATTTGCTGCCCAGCTCGCTACTCTTGGACTGAAACGAGGACTGGCGGCTCAGCTGAGCCAAACCGAAAGACCCCATGTGCATGTGGTCTGGGATGGCCTGCTGGTCAGTTTCTTGGCATCCGCAATCGCCGCGACCATCCTCATCGCTTTTCCATTCGTCATGTTCCCCAATAGCGAAATCAGCGGGCTGGACCGGTTTTTGCCGCTGATCATATTCACCGTTGTCGGAGCGGATATCGCTCTGGCTGCCCTCGCTTATCGCTATGATATTGCGGCGACCGTGCGCGCCCGGTCGATCGTGGAACCCTGGACGATCAGCATCGCCGCATTCCTCTTCTCTTATTATTCGCTGCGCGACGGCCTGATCCTTTCCTATGTCGTATCGATGATCGCGACGTTGGTCACATCACTTTGGCCCCTGTTCAAAAGCTATGGCCTGCCCTGGGGTTGGCGTCCGGAACCGATGAAAATCGCAATGATCGCCCGGCGCAACATGCCTCTGGCCGCCGCTGATGCCGCCGAATGGGGCTCGCGCCGAATGGATCTGGCGATCCTCGGTCTGTTTGCGTCGCCCGCCATCGTCGGAATCTATTATATTGCCCAGCAGGTAGCGAGCCTGCCGCAGAAGCTAAAAACTAGCTTCGACCCCATTCTCGGCCCGGTGATCACCCGCAATCTGGCAGCCGGCAATATGAAAGCCATTGCCAGTCAGGTCAGTCAGGTCGGCTTCTGGATCATTGCCGCGCAGATTGGCATTGCCCTGGCCCTGGCCATTCCCGGAGAAGCCGTAATGGG
>JABMNS010000230.1 GCA_013204445.1 Sphingomonadales bacterium | reverse complement strand
TTATTGGTCTGGGGCAGACCCAGGCCCGTGCGGTTGTAGCGAAATGTGGTGGTGACACACCCGGAAAAATTCTGATCCTGGCCGGGCCACCGACCAGCCCATTTTCGGCCTATATGCTGAAAGGCTATGAGAACATCCTGAATGACAACCCAAAAGTTCAGGTTGTCGGGGTCCAGTCCACTGGCGCGTATGAATCCGCCAAAGCGAAATCCATCACCCAGGTTGTATTGCAGCAGCATCCCGATCTGTGCGGTATTCTGGGCGTCTGGGACAACACCGACATCGGCACAGCAGCGGCTATTGCCGAAGCTGGAAAAGGCGATCAGGTGTTTGTGTCGACCTCGGGCGGCGGTGGCGAACTGGCCTGTAAAGGTATCCGCGAAGGCATGTGGCAGCACTATGTCAGCTATGATGTTCCGGGCCAGTCGCGCGATCTGAACGCGTTGATTTCGGCGGCGTTGCAGGACACTCAGGTCGTTGGTTCGACCAAGACCATCCTTTACACGCCGCTGGTGGAATACACGCCAGAAAACATCGACAGTCAGTTCTGCTGGACGCTGGATACAATCCGCTGATCTGAAACCTGATCCAAGGGGCGGGTGCCAGACAATCGGCACCCGCCTCAACCGGCCTGACCCAGCGCGGTGGGCGGCACTCAACGGGCACGAAAAACAAATGCAGAAAACCCTCAGAGCACTGCGGCGCCGCTTTTGGCCGGACCACATCTTCGGCGAACTGTTGCAGAAACCCTGGATGGAGACGGTGGTTCCCTGGGTTGTGCTGATCCTGACCATCGTGTTTTTCAGTGCGCAGATCGACAAATTCATTTCGGTATCCAACCTTTCGGACAATTTCCGGCAAGCAAGCGAGCTGGGCTTTGTGGTGCTGGGCATGTCATTGGTTCTGATCGTTGGCGGCATTGATCTAAGCGTGGCGTCGATGTTTGCGCTCTGCAACCTGCTGGCACTGTATTGTATGCATGTTTTACTGTTGCCGATCATTCCAGCGATTGCGATCACGCTGGCCTGTGGTGCAATGCTGGGGGCGGTCAACGGCATTCTGATCGGCTATTTGCGAATGCGGGCTTTCTTAACAACGATGGTCACGCTGATTGTGTTCAAGGCGATTCACGATCTGTTGAATTACAAGGTCGCGGTGCCGATTTCGTCGAATTTTCCCGAATCGCCTGCCTGGGACTTTCTGGGCTGGGGGTCGTTTCTGTCGGTGCCCACAGCGGTCTGGGCCTTTGGAATTATCGCCATCGCCAGCCATATTTTTCTGACCCGGCTGCGGGCCGGATGGTGGGTTCTGGCCGTTGGCGGCAACCGGCGGTCGGCCTACAATATCGGTCTTCCGGTGAACCGGGTTGTGGCGCTGTCTTATGTCGCGTCGGGGGTGCTGACCGCGACCTCGGCGATTTTATATGCCGCGCGTCTGGCAAGTCCAGGAGCCGATACCGGCAAAGGGCTGGAGATCACCGTTCTGACGGCGGCCATCCTCGGCGGTATCCGCCTTGGTGGCGGCAAGGGGTCGGTCACCAAGGCTATTCTGGGCACGCTGATTATCCTCCTTATCACGAACGGGTTGCTGCGCATGGCGACGCCTGCCGGGGCCTCGCGGATCATTCTTGCGGTGATCCTGCTGCTGGCGGCAACGCTTGATATTCGATGGTTCAAGAATCGCGACAAGGCGGTGCAGGAGTTCTATGTCAGCCCGGCGCATCTAGACCTGCCGGCACTGGCCGAAGATGCCACCGGCCCCGATTCTCCCTATGCGCCCAATGACCGGCTGCATCATGTTGAAACAATTGGTCTGGGCGAGGTCGAATCCCCCGAGGACGTGGTTCTGGATCGGGACGACAACCTGTATTGCGGCAACCGACATGGCGAAATCATCCGCTTTTTCGCCCCCGATTATAAGACCCACGAAATCTACGCCCGCATCGGTGGCCAGCCTTTGGGCATGACCTTTGATGCGGGGGGTAATCTTTATGTCTGCGTCGGCGGCATGGGGCTGTACCGCGTGACACACGATCGCAAGGTCGAACTGGTCACCGACGAAACGAACCGGTCCTATCTGTCGATCATTGACGACAGCCGGTTGCGTCTGGCCGACGATCTGGACATTGCACCCGATGGCCGGGTGTTTTTCTCCGAGGCAACCGTGCGCTATGAAATGCATGAATGGCAGACCGACGCTCTGGAAGGACGCGGCAACGGGCGCATCATCATGTATGATCCCAAGACCAAGAAGACCACGACAGTTCTGCGCCATCTGATTTTCCCAAACGGCATAGCGCTTGCATCAGACAAGCAGAGCATCCTGTTCGCCGAAAGCTGGAATTGTTCGATCAAACGCTATTGGTTCGACGGGCCGGACAAGGGTAAGGTCGCTGTGGTGATGGAAAACCTGCCCGGTTATCCCGACAATATCAATGTGGCATCTGACGGCAATTACTGGCTGGCGATCATGGGCATGCGCAGTCCGGCGTTCGATCTGGCGATGCGCAAACCCGGTTTCCGGCGGCGGATGGCCAAGCAACTGCCCGGTGATGAATGGCTGGCTCCGAATATCAACACTGGCTGTATCGTCAAATTCAACGAAGCTGGCGAAGTTCTGGACGTTCTGTGGGATATTGCGGGCATAAACCACCCGATGATCACCTCGATTCGCGAACACAAGGGATACCTTTATATCGGGGGTATTTCCAACAACCGAATTGGCCGGGTCAAGCTGGACAATGTGGATGAAACCTTTGTTTCAAGTGGACGCTTCAATGTTTAACGCGCTTCTTAAAACGCTCGCTTCGTTGGGCCACCGATCTGACTCGAGCTTGTCAATTCCGGTCTTTGACGGCGCGTTCAAACCCAACAACCTGCTGGACAAGGCCAAAGTTTTTGCCGAACTGCCCGACCTGAGTGATCTGGCCATCACCGGCGAGGGGCAGCTTTTGGTGGCCAGCGGCGCACGGGTTCTGGCCTTAAACGATGCTGGCGACGCTACCGAAC
>JABMNS010000229.1 GCA_013204445.1 Sphingomonadales bacterium | reverse complement strand
GCTCTGATATCGGCCGAGCCGGTCAGGTCAGCAAATTGCTCTGCGCCCGAGATTGCTTCTCCGAGCGCCAGATTATCCAAGCGAAACGCGCCGACATAAATGTCAAAACCCGGCAGCAGCGGCTGGTCTTCCCCGCTATCGATCAAATGCGGCAAGCGGTCGAGCCGCGCCTTGATAATAATCGCGCTGGAAATATTGAGTTCGTTGAATACCCAGGCCAGAGGGTTCCAGTCGACCGCTATTGTTCCGGCAGTAAAAAACCGGCCCTTGGGATCGTGAAGCTGAAGCCCCTGCACTTGTCCCTTGCCATAGATGGATCCATCGATCTCTGCGACGCGGATGCGCAAGCCATTGTCCGGTTCCAGCGCCTCGACCTGGCGGATGATGAAGCGATGACCGGAATCGCTATCCAGCCAGATCGCAGTGCCAACCAGAGCAAGGATGACAAGCGCCGCCAATGCGAACAGGCTACGCATCGGCCAGCGCCAGGTCATCAGCTTGAAACGCGGTTTTTCAGAGCCCTCGGTCATTTAGAAAGCCTGTCCGAGCGAGACATAGACGGCGATGCGCGAATCACCCGGCTGGGGATTGATCGGCGTACCGACATCGATCCGGATTGGTCCGAAATCGCTATAATAGCGGACCCCGAGACCGGTACCGTAGCGCAGACCGGAAAAATCCGGGCTACTGCTGGTGTAAACATTGCCCGCGTCAATGAACGGCACAATGCCGAGATTACCGCCAAAAAATCCAGTCCGGACGCGCGCTTCAAGAGAAAATTCAACCAGCGAGCGGCCGCCCACTGGGTCATTATTGGCATCGCGTGGTCCAATGCTTTGATAGCCATAGCCGCGCACCGAGCCGCCGCCGCCAGAATAGAGCCGGCGCGACGGTGCGATCCGATTGTTGCCCGCGCCGGCGATCGTTCCCAGGCGCGTGCGTCCGGCCAACACGATTTTATCTGAGACCGGGAAATAGGCGGCGCCATCCAGCTGGCCACGCACATAGAAGAAGCTGCCATTCTGCAACGAAGCCTCGGGAGCAATACGGCCGGTCAAACGGAAACCACGGGTCGGATCGAGCAGGTTATCGCTGGCGTCAAAAGTGACCAGCCCCGGCAGCGCACCGATGAAATAGGTATCCCGGCCGGCCGCTCCGGCGGGTCCGGTGACATCGGTTTCTCGTGATGCGAGCAGTTCGACGCCGGCCGACCAGCTCCAGCGCTTCTGGTAGATGAGATTGCTCTGCCGCTCGATATTGGCCGCGACAGAGAAAGTCTGTGCCTTGAACGCTGGACGATCGACAACGCTCAACGCCGCACGCCCGTTCAAGATATTGTCGCGCCGCCGGTAATTGTTGCGGCGATAGGCGATGCTGCCCGATTGTTCCTGCGTCGCCAGGACAGCCGTCGCTCGGATCAGGCCTTCCGGCGGAAAGAAATTTCGATGCTCCCAACTTACCTCGGCCCGGGCACCTTCACCAGTGCCATAGCCCAGTTCGCCAGCTACGGTGCGCAAAGGTGCCGCTGCCACATTGACGGCGATATCAACCGCATCTGGGCCTTCCGCCACCACCGGATCGACGGAGATGGTCGAGACCAGACCGGTCGCGATCAGCGCCCGGCGCAAATCTTCAACATCCGAAGCCTGATAGAGGTCGCCGGGGTTGAAGCGGGCGATCATCTGGACATGATCGGCATCGAACAGGTCGGTCGGCGCTAAGACAATCGAACCGAAATTAAAGCGGCCGCCAGGCGTTACCGCGACTTGGAGATCACCCAGCCGTTCGGCATGATCAATTTCCAGTTCCGGCTCGCCGGTCTTAGCAAAAGCATAGCCATTTTCCGCCATCGAGCCATCGAGCCGGCCGATGGCCTCCATGATCCGGTCGCTGTTGACAGCCTCCCCCGACTGCAAACCGAAGCTGTTCTCGAACCTTTGTGGATCTAACGCAACCGCAGTTTCCAGGCCGGCCAAGGCGATCGCGTCCAGCTCATATAGCGGTCCCGCCTGCACGTCGATAAACACCGTTACCCGCTCCGCACCATCGGCCTCGAAGCGAGTCTGTACGACAGCGTCATAATAGCCTTCGATCCTGAGCAGGCGTTCGACCAACTCTACATCGCTTTGCGCGCGCCGCCTTATCTGGGCAAAATTGGCATCGCCGCCGCGATATTGCTCCAGAACCGACAATATCTTGAAACGAGTGTTGAAGGCATCTCCGATCGTATCGGGCAAGCCTTCAAAACTGATCCGATAGGCAGTTTCCGCCAGCGCATCGGTCGGTCGATATTCATTGAGCGGCAAATCTTCTGCCAATTGGTCTTCGATTGGCTGAAGCCGCTGATCCCCGAGCTCGCCCGCCACGGCCAATGCCGGAGCACTCTTGTCTTCGCTAACATCGAACACCGGTTCCGTCACTTGATCCAAATCGGGCCATTCGACACCGAAATCCGAAAATTCGGTCAGCGGCTGGTCCTGATCGAGCGGAGCATCGACTTCCAACTGATCCTGCGCACCGGCGACTGGCAGATTTTCCGTCTGGGCATAGCCCGGCCGGACGAGCGAACCCGTCAGCAAAATAACCAGCATGCCAAGGCAGCAACGATATGCGGTTAGACCCATCGCTGACCTCTTTAGCGGCGGATGAATCGCGATGCCAATGAATAAGGCCGCTTGTCCGGCGAGCATTTCTTTTTGTGGGGTATCCCATCCCAACGCCATGGGACTGCCAATTCCAAGGCCGGTTATAGTCCGGTATTAACCAAGTTAACCCATATTTAAGGCCAAGATCGACCGGGCGCTGGTGTCTGGCCAACAATCGCTCAATAGGATCGCGGGAAATATCGAATATACGCATTATTTTGCTTGAAGCCGCCCTAGTCATCGGTGTTTTGATGACGGGATTGTCCGTGTCCCAGGTCGCCTATGCGGTGCCGCTTTCGGTCAACCTTCAGGCTGCTGCAGCTGATGCTCGGGCCGATGTGAAAATCGAAAGCTCGATCATGGTTGAACGGACCGAGGAATCGGAAACCGGCGAAACCGTTTCCACGCTGCTCGATCCGGCGAACGTCAAGATCATTCCCAGCGACAAGCTGCTGTTTACCAATAGCTATCGCAATATTAGCCAGAATGATGTGACCGGTTTTCTCGTCAACAATCCGGTCCATAAGGCGGTGACCTTTGTCGAGGCGCTGGAAGACTGGCCGCTGGGTCCTGTCGTCGCCGATCGCGCCCGGTGTATCCGGCGAACTGCGCTTTCGCGGAACGGTCAAGTAACTCCCGCGCCCGGTTTCAAGCGCGATCACATTCCCAAAGCACATCACTGACCCCGATCAGACGCGCCAGCCGCGCCAGTTCCGCAGCTAGCTTTTTCTGCCGTCCTATAAGCCAGCAATCCCTTGGTTCGGGCCAGAATTGCGTTACCCGCAAATGACCCGCTGAGCGGTCGGCCTTAATCTCTATCCGGCCGACAAAGCGGTCGCGCTCCAATATTGGATAGACATAATAGCCCCACAAGCGCTGCGCCGCGGGGACGAACATCTCGTTGCGATAGGCAAAGCCGAACAGCGCTGACAGGCGATTGCGGTCGCGCACAACCGGGTCGAAAGGATTGATGATACGTAGCCGCGAGCTTGGCGCAGACACGCCAGCCAGCAGGGCCTCGATATCCGGTGGCGCCAGCGCATCGCGCCAGTCTCCGTCTTGCGTTTGCAGTTTCACGGGCATCAGATCGCGCGCGCCCTTCGACCAGGACATCACTTCTTTGGCATCCACCGCATCCCAGAAACGACAGATTTCACCGAGCGAACCGAATGCCAGCCGATCGAGCGCATTGCGGCACAACCAGTCGATCTGAACGGCATCATCATGGGCCGAGTCGCGGTGATGCTGCGGAATGACCCGTTCGGCGAGATCATAATATTTGGCAAAGTTTACCCGATGAGAGGTCGCCAGTTCGCCGGCATACCAGAGTTAGTCGAGCACCCGTTTGTGCGGCGGACGATCCCACATCTGTTTTTTGCCCTCTACTTTGGTGTCGAAAGCATGGGTCGATAGCGGGCCTTCCTGCGCGATCCGGGACAGGATCTGCTCGCACCCGATTTCCTTCGTCGCCTTTTGAAAAGAGGCATGACCCGCTGCCCGTTCTCCCAGCCGTCGGAACTGGCGCTGCCACATCGGATAATATTCCATCGGTAGGATCGAGGCATCATGGGTGAAATGCTCGAACACTGCGCGGTCCTGACCCAGCAGTTTGTCGAGCATCGGTTCGCGGTAATTCTGGTTGCGACTCCACAATATATGATGGTGGGCGCGGGTGACATTCTGGATCGTGTCGAGCTGGACAAAGCCCAGGCGGTGGACAAGAGCGGGCAGATTGAGCGGTCCGGCAGGTGTTTCGGACAGTCCCTGCGACTGCAGCCAGAGCCAGCGCGCATGCCGGTTGCTGATCCGCAGCACCAATCCGGTCAGACCGCAGTGGTTTCGATGTGCGCGACTTTCCTGTCCCGCCGCGTTGCCAGGATGCAGCCTCCAACAATCAGGATGGCGCCCGCCACCGTGGTCAGCGTGATCGGCTCCCGAAAGAACAGCCAGCCAAAAATGGCCGCCCAGATAAAAGCGCTATATTCCAGATTGATCAGATTTTTCGCCTCGGCCCGGGCATAGCCCCAGGCAATGAATATTGCCGATATGATCGACAGGATCGCACCGGCACCGATGTAGGGCAGAAATTCCTGTTCGGGAAGCACAGCAAAAAACGGTGCTAGCAGCAGAAAGGCGGAGCCAACGATCAGATTTTGCGAAAAGCTGATCTCGATCGGGCCGGCGAGCAAGGCTTGCTGACGCTGGATCACCAGATTGCCCGCATAGAGCACGGCCGACGCCAATATGGCCCCCATGCCGAGCAGCGCTTGTTCATCATATTCACCGGATATCCGGCCGCCTGCGATCACCAGCACGCCGCTGAACCCCAGCAGCGAGGCGAAGATGGCGTTGCGGTGGATGGTCTCGCCGAGGAACACCGCCGCCAGATAGAGCGCGATAATCGGTGCGATGAATGACAGGGCGATCGCTTCGGCCAGTGGCACTCGCGCCAGGCCCCAGAAAAACAGATAGGACATGAAGACCACGATGAGGCCCCGTTGCAGATGCACTTTGCGCGCCGCCCGGCTCGGTAGTTTCGGACGGCGCGCGAAGAATATCACAGACACGATGGCGAGAGATGTCAGAACGCGCCAGAGCAGGGCATTATAGGCGCCCAGTTCCATCGCCAGGCTTTTCATCACGACATCCATCAGCGAAAAGGAGAGCAGTCCGATCAGCACCGACCCTGCAGGAAGCAGCGGCGGAGCATTTTCCAATTGCGCATCGGCGGAAATTACATCGGACATATATTATTCCATCAGCCAAATGCTGTTATTCTGTTGCTGGTCACTGTGCTTCGACAGGCTCAGCACGAACGGATTTTATAGACGCTCTGCTTATCTCCCGGTAACCGAGAATGGCAAGCGCGATCACAGGCCCATTTGCCGGACCGCAAGATCGCGCATGATTTCTTCGGAGCCGCCACCGATCGCCATGACCTTGACCTCGCGGTAGAAACGCTCGACTGGATTGCCGCGCAGATAGCCTGCCCCGCCGAGAATCTGCATTGCTTCGCTGGCGCAAAATTCGAGGTCCTTGGTCGCGCTGAACTTGGCCTTGCAAATCTGTGCGACCGGCATTTCGCCCTGTTCGGCGAGCCAGCAAATCTGATTCAACCAAGCATCTAGCCGGTCGACTCGAGCCGACATGTCGGCGATTTTGTGCCGGATAACCTGATGTTTAATCATCGGCTTGCCAAAAGTCTCGCGCTGCTGCGCGTAGGCAATGGATTCCTCCAGCAGTACCCGCATCATGCCGAGGCACTGTGCGACCATGCCAAGCCGTTCATGGTTGAAATTGTGCATGATCTGGATGAAGCCGCGATCCTGATCGCCGAGCATATTTTCCGCCGGAACCCGCACATCATCAAAATAGAGCGACGCTTGGTCCGAAGCCCACCAGCCCATTTTCTTGTCGAGCGCGGTGCGTGAGAAACCCTCTGCATCGGCATCGACCAGAAACAGCGAAATGCCGTGCAGGCCCTCGCCGCCGGTGCGCGCACCGATGACATAATGATCGGCCGTCATCCCGCCGGTGATGAAGGTCTTGGAACCGTTTATCACCCAGTGATTGCCATCCTGCTTGGCGGTGGTCTGCATATTGGCAACATCCGACCCGCCGCCGGGCTCGGTAATGCCGAGGCTGGATCCCTTTTTGCCCAGCACGATATCTTTCAATATACGGTCCTTGATATCTTCCGAAGCCAGTTTGTGGATCGGACCGATCGAGATCGACCGACCGCCCAGCGCTGCCAGCGTGCCGCCATTATGCGCCCGCGCCGCTTCCTCACCCCAGGCGGCGCGCATGAAGATGTCGTCCATGCCCAGACCGCCATATTTTTCGTCGACGCCAAAGCCCCAGACACCCAGCGCGCCGACCCGCTCGTGCAGTTCCCAGGGGATTTCTCCGGCCTCATCCCACTCATTAGCAAAAGGCTGCAATTCCGTTTCGGCAAAGCGGCGGCAGGTTTCGCGAAATTGACGACGCTCGTCGGTGTCAAAAGGGCGTAGCATTTTTCTCTCCCAAAAATTTAACCAATTGATTAAACCTCTATCGCCTCCAGCGCGGAACGCAAGGGGGCGGGAAGAGCTCCCGGGCGGCGGGTTTCGCGGTCGACATAGACATGGGTGAAGCTGCCTGCGGCCGAAGCCACATCCTCATCACCACGAAACAGGCCAACACCATAGGTAACGCTGCTATTGCCGAGCCGGTCGACGCGGATGCGCGCCATCACATCATGAGGAAAGGCTATAGGCGCAAAATAGTCGCAGCTGGTGTTGACGACCAGACCGATGGTGTCGCCGCCGGTGATATCCAGAGCGCCCTGCTCGATCAGATAGCGGTTCACCGCAGTGTCGAACCAGAAATAATAGATGGCATTGTTCACATGGCCATAGGGATCATTGTCATTCCAGCGGGTGGTGATCAAGCTGCCAGTGCGATAGTCGCTCCTTACCGGTGGTTCAGCCCTCTGGCTTTTACCAGGCGGCATCATAGATCCTTTGCGCGTCGGCCAGCGTCAGTTCTTTGGGATTGTTGACCAGCAGGCGGGTTTGCAGCATTGCCGCTTCGGCGAGTTCGGTCGTGGCCTCCTTGGCGATACCGATGTCTCGCAATTTCCTCGGTGCCTTGACCTTGACCGCCAGCGCTTCAAGGTAGTCGATAAACTCCTGCGCCCGCGCTTCACTGTTGTTTTCGCTGCCGCGTGGAATGTCCAGGGCATCGGCCAGCTGCGCATAAAGCGGTGCGGCGGCTTCGAGATTGAACTGCATGACATAAGGCATGACTAGGGCGTTAGAGAGGCCGTGCGGGATATGATAAATGCCGCCTAGCGGATAGGCGAGCGCGTGGATCGCACCGACCGGACTATTGGCAAAAGCCTGTCCGGCGAGCATCGATCCGCGCAGCATCGCTTCCCGGGCCTGCATATTGCGGCCATCGAAACAGGCGGTTTCGATGTGGGCGGTGAGCAATTTCAGCGCCTCGATCGCCAGCATATCAGAGACCGGGTTTTTGGCATTGCGACCGGTATAGGCCTCGATCGCATGCACCATCGCGTCGATTCCGGTTGCGGCGGTCACATCGGCGGGAAGCCCGAGGGTTAGCGCCGGGTCGAGCAGCGCCACATCGGCAAACAAATGCGAAGAAACGATACCTCCCTTGGTGGTTTCTCCGGTGGTGAGGATCGAAATGGCGGTTACTTCCGATCCGGTGCCGGAGGTGGTCGGGATCAGTATGGTCGGCAGACCTTTGCGCTCCAGCAAACCGACGCCGTAAATTTCTGCGAGCCGTTGCGCGCCGTCGACCGCAAGCGCCGCAACCACCTTGGCGGTATCGAGGGAGCTGCCCCCGCCCAGTCCGATGACGATATCCACGCCCGCTGCTTTCGCAGCTTCAATCGCCTGCAACACGATAGTCTCAGGCGGATCGGCGATGACGGCATCAAAAATGACGATATCTAGACCGGCTGCCCGCAATGTCTGCTCAACCGGAGCGATAAGGCCGGCATTGACGATGCCCTTGTCGGTGACAATCATCGGTCTGGATGCGCGCAAGGCGGCTATCTGGACGGGAAGTTCGGCGAGGCAGCCTTCACCGAAGTGAAGCATGGGGACTGTCTGGAATATAAAGTTTTTCATAGCATCGGTCTTTTGCACCAATGGCTCTGCCGCGCAATAAAAAGGGGCCGGAAAACCGGCCCCTGATTGTCTGGTGACAGATGCCACCTTATTTTGTGCAATCCTAGAACTTGCCGCGAAGGGTCAGTCCGTACATACGAGGTTCCTGGACAAATGCCGAGCGCGATGCTGCAGCTCCCGATCCACGAAGCACCGTGTTAAAGGTCACGCCACGTGTCACTTCGTTGGTCAGGTTGGTAACCCAGGCTTCAATGCCCCATGCATCGTCAATATCACTGATACCGGCGCGCATGTTGATCTTGATATTACCATCCTGTGTGTCGAACGGAGCCAGCGGTGCCAGATCAACCGCAGCCTGAACGCTGCCCGCAGCTGCAATCTGTGCCGCGCTTGGTACTACAATTGCCTGAGTCGAGGTCCGACGATCACTCTCCATGCGAACTTGACCATTCACGAAGAACTTCATGCTGCCGCCCAGATCGCGATCATAGGTTGCACCCATGATGCCAACCCATTTAGGGGCATTGGTCAGCGAATTGCCACAGAGCGACAAGACGTTGGCCGACGTTTGCGTACCGGCACAATTTTCCGGATAGCGGGCGTCGGTATAGGTCAGGCCAGTGTTGATGGTGAGATGATCGCTAGGACGCGCCAGCATTTCAAGCTCGACGCCCGTGGATTTTGCCAGCGGAACGTTGAACGTGGTGAACTGGGCTCCGGTGAATTCGAGCACCTGGAAATTGGTGAATTCCTCGTGGAAGCCAGCAATATTAACGGTCACAGCATTGTCGAGGAACTTGCCTTTGAAACCGACTTCATAGGCATCGACTTCTTCCGACAGGAAGCTTGGATCGGCGCCGCCAGAAGCCGCGGTCGAGTCCAGATTGAAACCACCGGATTTATAGCCGTGCGTGAAGCTGGCATAAACCGTGATCGGGGAAGCAAATTCGTAGCTTACCTTGCCGGTGTAAATCAGTTCTTCATCGCTAAACGTTCCGTTAAATGTACGCGGAAGCGGAACAAATGCTGCCTGTGGCAGATCAGCCGGAGCCGTAAACGCGAAACAGCCCGTGCCGAACAGGCCTTGAGCCAGAGCGGAACCGCCAGCCAAAGGCGGAGCCGGTGCAGCACCTGCAGGCCGAGCGCCGAACAGGTTGCTCAGGATTGCAGGGCAAAGCGCATTACTAACCGATGGCTGGGTAAAGCCGCCGTCCTTGCTTTCATCCGAATAACGCAGACCAACCGTCAATTTCAGGCCCTCTGCGACTTCCAATGTGTTGTGCGTAAAGATCGACCAGCTTTTGCTGCTCTGCGTATAAGCATTTGTTGCCCGCACGGCTGCGGCATCAACGCCGCCAGAGAATAGCGCAAGCGGAGCCGGACCGGCAGCACCACCAAATAAAGCACCAACAAACGCGTCATAATCCTCACCGAGGCCAAAATTGACGACCTGACCAATGTCTTCGTCGGAATAATATCCGCCGACAAGCCAGCTAAGAGCTCCACCAAGAGCATCGCCCTGCACGCGCAATTCGTGGGTCATCGTATCAATCGCCGTGCCGCCGCCAGGCAGAACGTTGAAGATATCCAGACCGGAGAAGTCCGAGTCATAGGATTCGCCTGCGCGGAACTCGCGATAAGAACCGATGTAGATCAGGTCGGCTGCGTCACCGAGCGGAACTTCTACTTCAGCGGTTACGCCCCACTGGTCGTTGCTGTTGATCGACTGCGCGTTTTGTGTTGCGATGCGATTGTCGACCGCACGCTGCATGGTTGTAGTGTCGAACGGATTTACCGCTACAACCGGTGCAGCCATGCCGCCACGGGCACCGAGACCTGCCGCTGCGAAAAATCCGGCTGTTTCAACAGGAGACTGATATACTTCTACGGCCGCACAGCAGCTGGCCGTGCTTTTGGAATAGTCTGCAATCAGACGTCCGCTGATGCCGCCTTCGGTTTCAAAGCCGAGCTGGCCGCGAACCAGATATTGATCGGTGTTGTTGGATTCACCGTTAACCGTTCCGGTGCTGTCGACCGAGGTGACATAGCCATCGCGCTTGCGATAGGCACCGGTCAGACGGAATGCCAACATGTCTTCGACGACCGGGGCGTTGATCGCACCCTGCACACTCATATGGTCGAAATTGCCATAGGTTGCATTCACAAAGCCGCCGAAATCATTGAGATCCGGACGCTTGTTGGTGATGTTCAAGGCACCTGCCGAGGTATTCCGTCCAAACAGCGTGCCCTGCGGGCCACGAAGAACTTCAACGCGTTCGACGTCGACAAATTCGCCAAGCGCAACGCCGGGGCGTGATTGATAAGCGCCATCAACGAAGATGCCAACAGCGGATTCAAAGCCGATATTGTTTGAAGTCGTGCCGACGCCGCGGATCCGCAAAACAACGGTGCCGGAAGCGGTCTGGGCGTTAGAAGTCGAGAAGCTTGCCGAGACGCTGCCGATATTCTGCACGTTCACCACGCCCTGTTGCTCGAGCTGGACCGGGCTGACTGCAGTTACGGCAATAGGAATATCCTGAACGTCTTCGGCGCGGCGGGTGGCCGTCACGATGATGACATTATCGTCAAAAGTTTCGGCTTCCTGCGCTGCGTCTTGCGCAAAAGCAGGGGTGGTCATGGCGGTGGTACAAAGTGCCGCCATAAGGAATTTATTGAAGGTTTTCATGAATATTCTCCGGTTGAACTTGCTGTCGTTGTCGCCAATTTCCTGGGGGGATGGCTGTTTTTACGCCAGCTGAGCTTGCGCCAGTCGATTAATTGCGGCATTAAATCAAGTGGAGATGGGGTAGAGACTAGCCGATTCTGTGTCGTAAGTTGCAAAAATGTGACACTCGTATCGGATCAAAAAGCTAAGAAATCGGCGGTTGTGCCCGAGAGGGATGTTAAAATGACACATAAATTACCGGTATTGGTCGCGCTGAGTGCATTGATCAGCGGTTGTGCTGCCGACAAAAGCGAGACCGCGGAAACGAAAATCGCGCTCGCCCCAGGTGAAACCGCCGGCGAAGAAGCCAATCCGGATCGCAACGTCTATTTCGGCGACCTCCACATTCACACCAAGAACAGTTTCGACGCCTATATCTTCAATATCCGCACCTCACCGAATGACGCCTATGAATTTGGCATGGGTGGAACGATCAAGCATCCGCTCGGCTATGACCTGAAGCTGGAAGGGCCGCCGCTCGACTTCATGGCGGTTACCGATCATGCCGCCTATCTCGGCCATCTGGAAGCGATGAATACGGCCGGCACGAAATTATCGAAGCTGCATATGGCCAAGAATATGTTCAGCACCGAT
>JABMNS010000228.1 GCA_013204445.1 Sphingomonadales bacterium | reverse complement strand
GATCGGTGTATTAGGGTATCAAGGCACAGGGTCATAACCCGAGCTTGCCCAAGGATGGCAGCGCAATAGCCGTTTCGCTCCCAGCCAGCTACCCTTAATTGCACCATGTTTCTCGATCGCTTCTATCGTATAGGCGCTGCAGGTCGGCATATAGCGGCAAGTCGGGGGCAAAATGCGCGATGGGCCCCATTGCCAGCAGCGCACACAGAAGATGAAAGCAGACCTGAGCATGCCTAACCCAGCTTTTTGGCCAGAAGTCTCAGGCCCTTTTCCAGTTCGGCTTTCATGGCGGCAAAATCAGCTTCTTTATCGGCTTTGCGGCCAATCATGATGTGATCGACGCCGGCGATGCCGTCGCCGGGCAAGACCTGTGCGAGCAGTGCCCGGAATCGACGCTTCATGCGGTTGCGCACGACGGCATTGCCAATTTTCTTGGTGACCGTGATGCCATGGCGGATCGTTTCCGCCGGAATGGCATGATCGACGCGGCGGCGATGCGCGAGCAGGACGAAACTGGAGGTGACGAATCGTTTGCCGCGATTGGCGACCACAAAATCCGCGCGTTTGCGAATCACTTCGATAGGCCGGTTTGAATCGGTAGGCGCCGAATCGGACGGAGGATTCTTCCCATCCAAATGATCCGGCGATAGGCGTGCTTCGGCAGGCGCAGCACGGGCGGTCACGTTGGTTTTAGGCAGAGAGCTTCTTGCGGCCACGGGCACGGCGGGCAGCCAGTACTTTTCGGCCGCCAACAGTGGCTTTGCGGGCGCGGAAACCATGGCGCCGTTTACGGACCAGTCGGCTCGGTTGAAATGTACGCTTCATCGCGATTATCCTACGTCAAAATTTCGATAAAAAAGGCCGCCAAAAGTTGCGGCCGATATGTTGTGGCTGCGATTAGGCAGGCAGGCGCGGAAAGTCAAGCGTTTGCGCTAGACTTTCTTGTCCCGATTGCCGGTCCTCACCTTGCCGAAAATCGGAAGTTCAAAATCCTCGGGAAGTGCCTTGTGATGCCTTCTGCGCATCGCCCAGTCTGTCCATTTGCCATAATTGGGGAAACGCCGCTTGAAATCGACATAGCGCTTCTTTGCCCAGCGTGAATTTTGCAGGACCAGCGCCAGGCCGATGGGAAAGACGATTATGAAGCCCGGGCCTGGGATTGCGCCAATTATCGGCGAAATCAGAATCAACGTGAATCCGATCATCGTGAGCAGGAATCGAGATCCCGAGGTGTATTTCCACCGTTTTTTTGCCAGTTTTTCGTCCATCACATTCCATTTGGTCTTTCGGGATCAGACTCGCAAGCCTGCTTTCGCATCTATAGCGCGCAATATTGGTTATTGCTCTCAAAGATGCACTAGACGTGAACAGTCATAGCGGATGGAAGCGACTAGTGGAGGAATTGAAAGCGCGTCAGGTCGCGGCGGGACATACGCAATTGCGCCGAGAAGGGGACGCTGGTGCTGAAGGCATAAAAGGCTTTTGCAGTGAGTATCGGCACGCCCATTTCCGTATAATAGTCGAGATATTCAGCATGGATCGGATCGTTGGCCGGGTAGTCTTCTGCTTCAAGACCGTTTTCGTCCATCCAGCTGTGCACGATGAACTCCGCATCGGGATCCGCTGTCCTGCTGACTCCGGCGAGAAAAAGATCCACAGCACCGGAGCGGACCGAGCCATGGGCCGGGACATTGGTGCTGATTCCCGCGTGACGGATCATTCTGGCGAGCTTGAGATTGGCTTCTTCATCCACCGACCCGTCACAATCGAGCATTTCGATTAGTCTGATTCGGGGATATTGATTGAGCAATTTACGGAAAACTGCAGGTGTAAAGCTATCCACGGCGCCGGTCATTTCGACCGTGTCCGGAGCGATCACGCGGAACGGGCCAAATTGACCAGAAATACCGGTGACCGGCTTGGTTGGCGTTGATAGTTTGGATATGTCATATTCCAGCGTCTCGACCGTCTCGGTGACGATATGACGACTCGCGGCATCGGCCGGCTGGGTTGTGAGCAGCAGGAATGCGAAGAGCATTAAGGCGCCGAGAATAGAACCGCTGCGCGAGCCGCTCGAAACGGTGCGATTCTTCAATGACTCTGATGGATTGCTTAAATTCATTCTCCGCTTGTGCAGGTGGTCCGCTTGCGAAAGTGTAAGCGCGGTTGGTTATGAGGGTATTAACCCGTTTTCCGCCCGGCTTCCCGAAAATTTTGACGGTTGCGGCCAAGTGGCTGTTGATGCTCAACTCGATCTCCGGTCGCCGCTAGTGTTTCGGGCATGAAATTGGGGGCCGCTAGCGAACATTTCGCGCGCCGCATCACAGCGCTTCGATGGCAGCGCTGGCCGGCGGCAGGTTGAAGGGTCGACCGGGGGGAGTCAGCATGGGACATCTCGGCGTGCCGTTCCTAGACGCATTGCCCAAATTCCAGCGGACGGTGCTCGGTTCGCTGCAGATCTTAACTATGCCTCCGCCAGCAGAGGGGTCGGAAGCGGTGGCTGCGCGGTTTGCCAAGGCGCGGTCAATCCAGCGTCAACGCTATGCCGTTCTGGAGGCACGGACCAATACTGCAATTAGGCCGCCCTGTCACCAGCGGTCAGCTCCAGCGGGATGGCCATTTCGTTCAGACTCTCCGTCGATTTGGCGGGATAGGGCGACTTTCTGCTGCGGTGCTTGAACTTGCCGTCGACATGACCGCCTTGCTCGATCGTCACATT